>JBMYOR010000419.1:0-3454 GCA_049599535.1 Bacteroidia bacterium
ATTTCGATTCCTAGGCTAACATTGCCACTCGATTTTAACCTAAAAAAGTTAGAAAGTATCTTTTCTAAAACTTTTCCAAGTTGTTCAATTTGGACTTTTAATAAATCTCTTTGTTCCATTAATGTACTCTAGCTATAATTTATTTAGTAGGAAGGTATAATGTAATGTTGCCATTTGTAAAATCTACTTTATCTAGGTGTCCCATTTGGCTTTTATCTTTAGTAATTAAGTGCATGTGCATATACGAGTCGTGGTGGGTAAAAACAGCCTGATGTTCAGTAGAAAAAAAGCCAATAATCTCAACTTCTTTATTGCTTATCAAATAATTGATTTGGCCTTTGTGGGCTCCGTCAGGTGAGCGCACAATGCTGCCTTTTGCTAAGTTTTGTATATGAATACTTGCCGAATTAACAGTGCCTATGAGCTTAAAAATAAATGGTCGTTTAAAATCAGCACTAATTGAATCAAGGTGTTGTTCAAGGGCTTTAATATCATTAACTGTTTCAGGAAGCTCAAGCTTGTTCCATTCGGTTACATTTCCGTATACAAAAAACGGTGCTTCAACATTATAATTCTCTTCAACTACCATGTTAGCACTATCTAAAACCTTCGAAACATAAGATTTTCCATTATTTATAAGTAGTTCGCCTATTAGGTAACTTACTGGGCCTATTCCGTAAAGCCCTTTTTTATTGCTAATAGTGTCAAGGTTTATTTTGCCGCCTAGTTCACCTTTCCACATTACGTTTTTCATGGCTCCGGTAATTTTTATATCATCATATTTATTATGGTTATTGTGGTTTTGGGTTTTGCAAGATTGCAATGCAATTGAGATCGTAATAAAAAATAAGATTTTTCTCATAAAATTAGGTGTTGTAAGTGTTGAGTTATCAAGTGGTTAATTCCCATTCTAAGTTTTCTTTAGCTCTTTGTTCAAGTTTTCTAAATTGTTGAGTTTTACAAATATTATCTTTTTCAATAAAATGAGTTAATACTTTTTTTCGCCCCATAATGTATAAAAAGTCAGGGTATATTTTAAATTCTTTTCTTAAGTCCTGAGCATATTCTTGATATAATGTTCTTTTTTCGCCCAATATAGCCAAATCCGCATCAAGTAAAATCATGATGTCAAAATCACTGGCTTCATGATTTTGAGTGGTCACAATCTGATTAAAAGTTTTGTTTATTATGTCAGGGTCAATTCTGAGTTCTTTCATTCGTTTTGCGGCTATTTACGCACTTTTTCATTCGTTGTCGTTTTTTCACTACATTATAAATAATATTATGATAAAAAATAGAAAAGCTAAATGCAAAAGTGTTAGTAATGTAGGCTTTTGACTTTTCAAAATGATTGAAAATATATAGGGGTTTCGGGAGTTGTGCCATAAAGTCAAAAATTGAGTTTTTTGCTTATTTCATCCTTAGTGTGAGCAATTGAAATCGCTCGTTACTGATCAGAAACGATGGAGTTCACCGTGCCCCGTACTTATTCGGGGTTTCATCGAAATGTCTTGTGGCAACATTCCCGATACTCCAAAAAAAATATAATAAATGAGATAAGTTGTGGTAGTGTCTACTTTAGGTTGTATAGTCGTTATTTATTTAGGCCATAGCTTATTTATTAATGCTGCATTATTACAGTTGTTAGAGCAAATGCTAATCCAGTATTTTTTAAGAACTTGGCTCATTATACAAATTTTGCTGATCATATTTTTTAGAGATTGAGCAAAAAAAAAGCAGCATTACAAAAGAGTAATATTGCTTAAACTATAATGTGAAACTGTGTAATTAGTTTGACAATATTTTTATGTCTTCCATTTCTTTATCAAAGAAAAACTGCTCTTCGCCGCCGTAAGGCTCAAGATCATCGAGCCACATGGCATTCGGGTTGTATTTTGCAAAAAATGGTTTGCCTACCCATTTAGGGTCTCTACCTTGCAAAAATCTTAAAACCATTACTTTGTCGCCGTTTATTTCGCTTACACCTAAAAGTTGTACTTTACCAGGGTTGGCGCTCATACTAGGGCCGCGTACGGTACGTGCCACACCGCTTACTTTTTGATATGCTTTTCTAAATACTTTCCAAGCTTGCTCAAGGCTTACCGCAAAATAATCTTGTGCGCCAGTATCTCTAGCCACAAACATGTAATAAGGTATAATACCTAAATTGGCCTGCAAACGCCACATTTTAGCCCATTCATCAGCATCATTATTTATATGATTCATAATGGGGCTTTGGCTTCTGATTTGTGCTCCTGTATCTCTTATACGGCGAATGGCTTCTTGAACAGCTGGCGTCTCAAGTTCTCGTGAGTGGTTAAAATGCGCCATAAATGCCAAGTGGTATCCTTTGTTTACTACTTTTTCAAAAATGCGGAGCATATCGTCGGCATCCTTATCAGTAGTGAATTTATATGGCCAGTAGCCAAGCGCCTTGGTACCAATTCTTATTGTTTTTAAGTTGGGTATATCACCAGAAATGAGCGGATCTATATATGAAGCAAATTTCTCGGCTTTCATTACCATCGGATCACCGCCAGTAAAAAGTACATCGGTTACATCAGGGTGTTCTTTTAAGTAGCCAACCAATAAATCAGTTTCTTTCATGGCGAACTTAAGCTCATCAATACCTACAAACTGAGGCCATCTAAAGCAAAAAGTACAGTATGCATGGCAGGTTTGGCTATTGCTCGGAAAAAACAACAAGGTTTCGCGGTATTTATGTTGTACACCCGTAAGCTTTTGGTTATCGTAAACGGGTACATTGGTTTTTTGCCCAGCCGGATGTGGGTTTAAACCCATTCTAATTTCATTTGATACTGCTGTGAGCTCGTTTTTAGATAAACCAGCATTTAATGCTTTGTGCATTTTGTCATAGTCAGCATCGGTAAGCATTTCTTTTTGCGGAAATGTTAATTGATAAATAGGATCGTTGGGTATGTTATTCCAATCTATCAGCTCTTCAATTACGTAGTTGTTTACTTTAAAAGGTAGCACATTACCTACAGTTTGTATCTCTTCAATTTGAATTGGGCTTAGTGCGCTGGCAATTTTTGGGTGCTTGGCAAATGTTCTTAATGTAAAAACCTTGTATATGTTATTTGACAATGTGCTGATAAATTAAATTTGGTGCAAAGGTGTTAAAATATAGGTCATATCAAAAAAAATTAGGAATATTAATAACTGCTTGATATTTAGTTCATTTAAAATCCATTTATACTTACATGTGTATTAGAATTTTTTGATTCATATAAGATGTGTATTACAATTGCTAATGAGAAATTGACGGAATGTTTACAACATACAAATTTCAATTTAGTGAATCAATTAGTTTTAGATGAAACCAATTTTGATCTTTATTCTTTACAGCTTACCGATTTTAACTGCTTGAGTATTTAATTGCGCTTATGTATTTAGAAACGTTTTTGCAGTTGCTTATTAATACCTATTCTCA
>JBMYOR010000420.1:0-3451 GCA_049599535.1 Bacteroidia bacterium
CCGTATTCAGTTTAAAGAAAACAGCAGCGTAGGTGCTGACAATGCTAAAATTATTAGATACACTTGGGATTTGGGAGACGGTGACACCAGTAATAGAAAAGACCCCAAATATGCTTATGAGATTAATAAAAAATTCAAAGTATTACTCGAAGTTTTAGATGAGAATGGTTGCAAGGATACCGTTTCAAAAACTATAAAATATTACAAATACAAGCGTATTATCCCTAATTTTCGAAAGTTTCAAAAAGACTCGTGCCCAGTTACTGAAGTTGTGTTTAAAAATAGGACAGATACCACTGGGCTAAATATTACAGGTGTTGAGTGGGTTTTAGGTAATGGAACAATTCAAAAGTCTAAGAAATCAGATGCCGACTGGAGCGATAAATGGAGTAGTGCTAAGGCTACCTATACTGGTAATAAAACCTATTTTCCGAGCATTACGGTAAGCAATCGAATTGGCTGCGAGGCAACATTTTCGCGCTATGCCATTGAGAATATTTTTTTTAAGTTTAATGCTACCGCCAGCCCTGATTCAATATGCTACGGATCTGAAGAAGGCCCCGTAGTACAGTTTTCTCAACCTGAAGTAAAGGGCTATCGTAGCGTGGTTTGGGTTTTTGGCGATCCGAACAGTATTAGTAATTCAGCGGCAAACCAATTTGAGCCACAGCATCAGTATAGTGAGCCCGGTACCTTTGCAGTAACCTTGCGTATTGAAAAAAAGGGCTGTGTTAGAGATACCAAATACTGCGCAATGGTAAAGGTTTACGGTCCTAAGGCTAGAATAAATAAGTATCCTGAAAAGTATAACGACTCATTAATTGGGCATGATTTTTACCCTAATTTTTTTCCTGAAAAATTCGATTCATGTTTTTATGATAGTTTGGTTTACTTTACCCTTGATACACAAAAAGTTAAAAAAAGCAGATTTATATACTGTAATGCCGTAAGGGCCGATAGTATTCCGTATCAATTAATGTCAAAATGTAAGGGTAGTTTTTCAAGATATTACTACAAATTACAGCCAACTCAAACCATAACTTATTTAGGTAATAAAATTACACGAAAACGGCACGTATGGCGAAAGGGGGATGATTTTCCTAATGAAAAAGTGTTTAGAGAATATGTAGGCAACAGCATTCCCGAAAATTTGCATGATACGTTCATTTTTGCCAAGGGCTGTACTGTGCCACACACCGTTAATTTTATTAATAATACCATTAAGTATAGAGGTTATGAAGCCCTAGATAATTTTACACCAACTTACCCTGATAGTTGCCGCAATCCATCACACCCTTGGGCATCTGATTCGTTACAATATTTTTGGGATTTTGGCGAAGGAAGCTTAGACACGGCAACAGCCTTAAATCCTGATTCGTTTTCAAGGTTTTCGACCCTGCGGCTGCCTATACACACCTATACAGTTGAAGGTTGCTACTATGCCAAATTATGGGCTGTAGATTCTAAAACCGGTTGTGAATCATTTGATTCGTTGGCCATTACCGTGCAGCCGCCAAATGCAGGGTGGGATACCATAGCGTTTGATACCATTAAGCGTATGGATTATCGTACTCAAAATAAATTGCAGGGCACACCTTATAGGCGTGGAATGATTTTAAAAGGCTTAGAGTGTGCTAATTACAAGCAAACTATTGATATTAAAGAACTTTTGCCTGCCTGCCAATTAGAAAAATATTGGGTGGTATTTGATAGCGCAGCCCAAACCACTTATACTGTTTGCAACGGAGATACAGTGCTGCATCATCAATGGATTGAAAGCCTTAAAGTACCCAAAGCCCAACAAACATACTCTTACGAAACCACCGGTTGGAAAACCGTAGGTATTGTAGTGAAAAACGGAGATTGCTTTGATACAATGTGGTATCATAATTATAAGTATATATATAGCGCAAATGCAAGAGCAACATTCTCAAATATTCATTTTTGCAAAGGCGATACGGTAAGTGTACAGCTGATAGATACCTTGCAAGAGGGTATAAAATTTGTGTGGTTTGAGTATGAGAAAAGAAAATCGGTAAATGATGATTGGAAACTATTAGCAACTGATACCTTAGACTTTTTAAATTATAATAAAAACGGGATAAAGAGAAAAATTACATCAACTATCAAAAACCATGAATCAAATGTAGTTGATGATACTACCTATAATAACTTGGCGCAAAAATCGCATTATGTTTTTGCCGAAGATGGTATTTACCGCATACGAGTACATATACTACATAGGTTTGGTTGCGAGTATATTGAAGAGTATGAACTACCCGTGGGTCATACTGCAAAGTTTGGTGCCGTGCATGATACCGTATGTTTGGGTGATTCTGTTGTATTTAAAGATTCGGTAAATTACTATAGAGGGTTTTTGAATACCAACAATAAATACGGAATAAATAAAACAATGTTTTGGAATGATCCTATTGGTTTGCGTGGAGGTATTGTGCCCCGAAACCCCGAAAGAATAGAATGGGATTTTAATGGCGATGGTATCTGGGATGCAAAAGGTTCAAATCCTAAATGGAGTTATGCCAAGCCGGGTATTTATACTGTAAGCATTAGAACAATGGATTCAATGGCTTGTGGTTGGTTAATTACTACTATGCCTAATTATATAAAGGTGGTGGGAATTGAAACACGATTTAGCCCTGCAAATGATGATACAGTAAGGTTTTGTGCTCCGCAGTTATTTGTTTTTAAAGATAAAACTATTGTTGATGATGGTGGCAATGGTGGAGTTGATTACATACGCTATTGGCGCTGGACATGGGGCGATGGCGAAGAAGCCCTACGTAGTAAACTCGATGATGGTACCACGGGGCATTTGTACGAACATAACGGGGTTTATACCGTAAAGCTAAAAACATATTTGTCAAATTATTTTAGAACCAAAGGCAAAGGCTGTATTGATAGTACAGAGGTTAATGTGCTAATTGAAGGTCCGTTACCTAAATTTAGCTTAGTTGGCGATTCGGTGGGGTGTGTACCGTTTTTAGCTACAGTGCAAGATACATCAGCCAAAACAAGTGTTTGGGAATGGCATTTGGGCAATGGACGCACCAAACCTTCTTTTGGCGAAAAATATGTGAATTTAGGTTATCCTGAGCCAGGTACTTATTGCATTAGCTTGTATGCAGGTGATAGTATTGTTGATTTTGAAGGTAAAAAGCTATTTTGTGTAGACCATTATCCACATAAAAAATGTGATATAAAAGTTAGAGTATTACCTAAAAATAAAATTGTACTTAATCATGATTCACTACTTTGTTTAAATGAAATAGGAGCGTTTAATTTTGAAAAAAGCGACTCTACATATACTAATTATACTATTTCAATTAGCCCAAGCGATAAGAATATAGATATCATTGATAAATTTTGAACATTTTAAATTTTTGCTCTTCATCAAGTTTACTATAGAATAATTTAGTATCGAAAAATATAT
>JBMYOR010000421.1:0-3447 GCA_049599535.1 Bacteroidia bacterium
CTATTTCACTTCAACTTGATATCGAAGAATTGTTTTAAGTTTTGATTCTTCAGTTTTCATGGGGTCTTTTATATAAACTTCTCTATGATATCCCGCCATTTTATAACCGCTTTTTTCAATAAAACCATGCAAGGTTTTAAGCGATTCATCTTCGGCTTCATAAGAGCCAATATGCATTATTTGGGCATGTGTTCCGGGTTCTTGAAGCTCAACGTTTACGATTTTTTCAAAACCCAACTCGTTTATAATACTTTGTACCATTTTGGGGTGAACAAAGTTTGGCAGTGGAATCATTACCTGCCAGCACCAGTCTTCTCTTGCGGCATCAGCAAACTCTCCACTTTCAACATACCAAAAACCTTCCATTTTGGGTACCACATAATCTCGGCCCAATGATTTTAACTTGAATTTGGTTTTATAAGCCACCGGATAAATCATACCCATAGCTTGTTCAAAAGCTTTTGATTCTGGCGCCCCTTTGCCTTTAACACTAATGTAATTGTGCCAATCTAACTTTAAAAGTTCGGGCTTCAATTTGGCTTTGTAATATGATTTTTTGGTTTTGGTTAAATCAACTTTTTCAATGGCAGGCTTAAATGGCAAATATGTTTGATACCAATCCATTGATGTAATGGTTGACATCATGGCTCCTGCAATTGGGTCTTGTTCAATGGCGGCATTTTCAGCCAATTCTGTTTCGGTATGCTTATACCAATATAAATCTAATTGTACTTTGGGGTCTTTTACACTTTTAAACCAACTGTATTGCACAAAACCTTTAACCTTGCTTTTTAGCATTTGAGCAAACGCCTGTTTCTTTTCTAAATGGTTACTTGCCTTTGCTTCATCTATTTTATAAAGGTAGATTTCAAGAAATGTATTTTTATCAATTTCAGAGTTTTCTAATTCATTAATAAACTCAAAATGATCAAAGTGGTCAACAGACTCCACTGACTCAAAAAATCGAGCAAAGTCGCCATTTTGCTGCACTAGCTCATCAGCCTTTTGTGCTGAATTAAAATCTGACCATAGTCCTAAATCAACAATTTGATTGGGGTTATTTATATTTTGCCAAGTTGAAAAGCCTTGATTTCCTGATAAACCTTCAACTGATTCTTTAAGGTCATTATAATTACCACGGTAGCTTTCTAGTTGTTTTTCATTAATGCTAACCCTGGCATGCTCAAGAATTTTGTTTTTGTAAATGCTCATTTCTTTTTTTTGTTCAACATTATTACAGACTTGTGACAAGGGTATGTCAGTAGGGTTTTAAAAAGTGCAATGATTGTTGACCTAATATAAGCAGTAAACAATCAAATATTGAAACCATAAATTTTGCTATTCAATAGTAACTAAGAACTGTTATAAATACTAATACGCCTAACTTTTTTAATCAAATTCAAAAACTAAACGCATTTATACTATTTAGAATTTATTGCATAATGACTATTTAACTCATGCAGCATAAACCTAACCATTTCTTTTAAATCATTTGGTTCAACTATACTTGCATGAGCTCCCCAAGTGAGCAATGTTTGAGCAAAATAATGTAGGCTACCTGTCATAAACTCCATACGTACAAAAGCATCATATTCAGTTTCTTTAACTAAGCCTAAGGTTACTTTTTGATTGATTAAATATGGGTGAAGCTTATTTTTTATGTCAACAACTACACGGTGCACGGCATTTAAACGTTGTAATTCAATTAAATATTCATCTACCCCTTTTCTCTCGCTTTTTTTGTAATAATCTTTAGCAAAATCAATCCGGCTAATTCTATCGGTTCTAAAGTCGCGGTAATCATTGCGCAACTGGCACCAAGCTATTAAATGCCACGAGTTACTATAAAAAGTAAGGCCAATGGGCTCAACTTTACGGGTACTTTGGCTTTGCCCATAGTTTGTTACATATTCGATCTCAATTACATGCGAGTCGGCAATTGACTGCTGAATTTTAACCAAGTTTTGAGTAACATTTGGCGGTGAAGTAAATTGTTCAATCACCCTAATGCGCTCATCTAATACTTCGAGATGATCTTTTTCGGTTAATTTTAAAATAGCTTTTACCTTATCAAGAGCTGATGTAAAGTGCTTTCTAACTGAATCATCGGAATAAGGCTCAAGCAATTTACCGGCCATTAATAAAGTATTGGCTTCGTTTTGCGTAAAACTCACCGGCGGCAGACTGTAGCCTTTCATAATCGAATACCCCAAACCCGGCTCGCTTATTATGGGCACACCCGCCTCTTCTAAAACGCTTATATCTCGATATACGGTTCTAAGGCTAATTCCAAAACGCTCTGAAATATCGCTGGCCTTAAGTAATCGCTTTGTTTGAAGCATTAGTAGGATTGATGTAATTCGTTCGAGCCTATTCATACTTCAATAATAAAAGTCGATTTTCACTTAGTTTTGAAAGTGATGGCAAAAAGCATATTTAATACACAAGATTTTAATCCTATAATTTCAAGAATAAAAAGCCTTGAACCCGACGCATCAAAAAAGTGGGGCAAAA
Organism: Bacteroidia bacterium; assembly: GCA_049599535.1. Taxonomy (GTDB): domain Bacteria; phylum Bacteroidota; class Bacteroidia; order CAILMK01; family JACPUW01; genus JACPUW01. Next base: position 2,515 of record JBMYOR010000421.1, read on the forward strand.
TGAACATTAACCAAATGGTTTGCCACTTGGCCGATCAGTTGAGAATGGCATTGGGCACCATTGAATACAGAGATAAAAGCACATTTTTTTCAAGAACCGTAATTAAATTTTTAGCGGTACATATCATTAATGCTCCACCTGAAAAGGTACAAACCCTGCACGAACTTGACCAAAAGCGTGGTGGCACTGAGCCTTTAGAATTTGAAAACGATAAAGAAGTATTGCTCGCTATGCTTAATGAGATTTTTGCTTTACCCAAAGATTTTAATTATCAAGCACATGGTATGTTTGGCCCAATGACCCGAAATCAATGGGGTAAACTAATCTATAAGCATTTAGACCACCATTTGCGCCAGTTTTCTAGCTAAACCAAATAAAAACACTTTCGTTTATCATATCAAATGAACCCAACAAAACCAATAGTTTTTTTTGATGGTGTTTGCGGACTCTGCAATCGCTTTATTGATTTTTTGCTAAAATTAGATAATAAAAGAGATGCTTTAAATGTAGCCGCATTGCAAGGCACTACTGCAAAAAAATACATACCTATTGATACACTAGAAAACCTGAACACCGTAGTAATTTTAATTAATGGACAATTGTATTACAAATCAACAGGTGTTTTAAAGCTTTGTAGTTTTTTACCTTGGTACTACCGTTGGCTAAAAGTGTTTTTAATTTTACCTAAAGGTTTTAGAGATTACGTTTATGATTGGGTTTCAAAAAATCGCTACAAATGGTTTGGCAAAAAAGAAACTTGTCGGTTACCAACGCCTGAAGAAAGGGCGAAGTTTATGAGCTAATTAAATTGTCTCGATTTGCAATTGATATTAATGCCGTGCCTTTTTATAAATTAATAAATGGTACAACAGGATATATTGTATTAAGTAAGTTTAACAGTAAGGCATTTCTGCAAACTAAAGCAGCTGTTGT
>JBMYOR010000422.1:0-3437 GCA_049599535.1 Bacteroidia bacterium
ATTTAGGTCTTCTATTTCTTCCATTATTGACATAACCCCGTTTTTAAGAAAATCGGACTTTGTTGGACAGAAGATAACCCCTGCATTAGGATACTTCCCTTTTACTTTTCTATAAAAGCTATCAGAATTAATTTCAAAAGGCGACCCTTCATTTTCAAGTTGAGTTATTTCATTTGGTAGGTCGTATTGCAATAAATTTCTTAGAATAGGATATTTTAGAGCTGCTACTTGATCTTCTCGTTCATAGAATGGTAAACCAGGTTTAATATATTCTTGGCTCGTATCTATTACCTTAAAATGTAATTCTTTCCTGTCAATTGCATCTGGTGGAAGACTTATAATTGCATCTTCCTTAACGTCAAGTTCTCTTTGTACATCAGCCAACACATCAAAAGATGCAGTTGCTGTTAAACCAAATAAGGTAATCTCAGAATCTTTGGGTTTGGCGAAACGTTTAAGATTCTTTGCTAAATTCAAATAAACGTGCCTAAAATCATGCCCCCATTCACTTACACAATGTGCTTCATCAATTACGGCACAGCTAAAGAATACTTTTGCACTTTGGCATTCTTTTAGAGCTGTTCTAAATTCTGGCATTTGAAGTCGCTCAGGTGAAACAAAAAGTATTTGAACCTTTCCAGTTTTTAACAATTTCAAGTTGTACTCTTTCTCTTTTTTAGAATTGAACGAGTTTATGTATCTGGTTTTCGTAATTTTTAGCTCATCAAATAACTTATCAAACTGGTCTTTCATCAACGAATTGATGGGGTCTATTACAATGCATACTCCTGGTTGTAGCAAGGCATTAATCTGATAGGTTAACGACTTACCACCACCAGTGGGTAACAGCCCAATAACATCTTTGCCAAGCAATGCACGGTTTAAAATAGCCTCTTGTCCAGCTCTAAAGTCTGTTTTTCGAAAGATATTATTTAGTAAAAACAGTAAAGATTCTTTGCGCTTCTTATTTGTGATATTAAATCTCTGTTTTTGTTTTTTATCTTCTTCGTAGTTTTCAACTTCTCCAAACTTGCCGTATCTAATATTTCTATCAGTAAGCATTTTGTAAAAGGCATCACTGCTTTTGCTATTGTCGTGCTTTTGGTTTAAAAAGAGTACAACATCATTCGCCTTTTTCTCTTCACCTTCCGCAATACTCAAATCCAAAATTGCGGCTCCCTTTGTCCTGCCAAATTCAGAAACCTTTGGCTCACTTTTAACGGTAAGGTTATTTAAGGCCTTAATAAAACTATTTACATCATCTATTGCTAAAAGTTCAAGCTCTGTATCGAAGTTGTGCAAACGGTAATTAAACTGCTTACCAGTAAAACTCAAAATGAGTAGTGTAAGCTGAAGCTTAGCAACCTTTGAAAGGTCTATTTGAAGTTGATAAAGTTTATAAGCCACAATGCCTAGTTGTGATACTGCTTTTTCGCTTAGCATTGGCATAGAAAGCAACTCTTGAATTGAATCTAGTTCTTGTGCCAATTGGTTAAAATCAAAACTCAGTTTAATCTCAGGATCAGAAGGGTTCGGATTGTAAGATGTATAAATTTCAGGGAAATGTTTATTTAATAAATAATCTGAAACCCTGATACTCGCAATAGTGGGAATACCCCTACTCAATAGATTCCAAACTACTTTATTGAGCGGAATATCATAATCAATACCTAATATTTCTTTATTAATTTCAAGTTTGGCGTCATTAAACTTATTGTAAAAATCAGCTACCAGTCCTTTTTCAAAATTTCTGGTTAGAAATTGATCAATCTCTTTAATGCAATAATTTGCTGCAAAATGAATGGTTTGCCCTTGCCCTAAGTTCATTGCTTATTTTATTATTAAGTTACTAAAAAGGAATATCTGAATCATCAATATCACTATTGAAATCATTTTCCATTTTCTCAAAATCATCAAGATAAATGCCAATTTTTATCTTGTTTGAGTCTTTAAAGTTTTGTAAATGTCTTTTTAGCTGTTTTTCAAATTCTTTTATCGTCCCATTGAGCGTACAATATACCTTTATTTCTGTTTTAGTTGATGCCCAAATCCAAGTTCCGTCTTCAGCCATGCGTTGCCCTTCTTCTTCAAACCATAGATTGTCAGCTGCCGTTATTACAATACTCTTGTGCTCAAGGTGTATGTTAAAATTTTGAGACAAATTATCTCCTACCCAAAAATGAATATAAAAAGACAGCGATTGATGCTTTGGCATTTTATAGTTCTTGAGCCATTTTTCATAGATAAAATACTCTGCCGAAGTATTGGAAAATAGACCTTTTTCTAGCAAGACATCAATACATCTCGTTGCTACGCCTAGTATTTCAAGCCTTACTTTTCTACTAGCCACCATAATTATCTATTGCATCTCAACCTTCTCAAAAACACCTTGGCTCCAGCCCAACATGCTCAACCTTTTTACAAAGTTCTTGTCTTCTTCAAGTCTTATTCTCCTACCAAGAAGTAGAGAGCTAGTTGTGTTTAATTCTTTAGCCAATTCATCAATCCTTGCAAAATCTTCACCATCTTGAAGTTTGTTTAAAATGGCTTTATCATGTTTTGTAGGCAAGAGCCATTTAGCTGCAAAGGCATTTGCTTCGTCTTCTTTTTTTAGTGCTTCTTCATTGTACTCAATGGCTTCCCCTTCTATAAATACTTGCTTTTTACTTGTGCGTTCGTGCTTGAGTACGTGCCCAATTTCATGAAACAGAGTAAACCAGAATATGTCATCTCGTTTAAATCTGTTGCTCACTTGTATTACAGGCTGTTCATTAATCCATCTTGTGGAGCCGCTTAGTGGAGCTTTAGGCAAGCATGGCGTATGCACCAGCTTAACACCTGTTTGGTGAAGTATATCAGTTAGATCATTAAAGAAATCAGCTTTTTCTTGCATCATTAATTCCTTAATTGCACTTAGATTGTTTGTTAGCTTCGCACGGTTGTATGCTGTAATACTTAAAGCCCTTGCCTGATGCGAACCTTGCCTTAACCATGCTGTTATGGCATGTTGGTTTCTTCTTGAAGCCTGTGAAAGCCTGTAATGAGTGCCCATTGCGTAGCGATTGCTATAATTTTTGTGATAGGCATTGGGGTTTGCTACCGAAAAGTACTTGAGCAAGTTTTCTGTTTTTGATACAGGGTTTTGCTCGTATTCAATCCAGCCCAGTTTCTTCATTTCATTTAATGGAAATTGCTGACACCATTCTTTGGCTTTGAGCATTTCTTCAGCATCATCAAGCTCTGCTTTTTGTAATTGATAGTTGCGCTCTAGCTGTAACCAAAACTCAGCAGATGGACCTAATACTTTCTCAAGCTCAAATGCGGTTTGTGGTGTAATTGCTGTTTTGCCTTTTACTATGCCATTAATGGTTTTAAGTGGGCGACCCATTCTTTGCGCCAACTCAGCTTGGGTAATTACATTTTCGTCAATAAACTCT
>JBMYOR010000423.1:0-3437 GCA_049599535.1 Bacteroidia bacterium
ACTTTCACAAAAAGATTTTGTTGCGGCAAAAGCGGCTTATAAAACAGCTGTTCAAGTAAAGCCAGATGAAGATTACCCAAAAAATCAACTAGATGTAATCAAAGAAATGGAATTGACCGCGAATGCGGAAGCTTTGGCTGCGCAGCAAAAGCTGGATAAGGAGTATAGTGATTTGATGACTCAAGGAGAAGAAGCCATGGTGATAAGTGATTGGAATTTGGCTAGAGATAATTTTTCTAAAGCTTCCAAACTAAAACCTGAAAGTAAAGGGCCTAAAGAAAGGCTTAATGATATTGACCGTTTAATCCAAAAGGAAAAAGATTTAGCCAACGCAGCTGCTGAATTGGAAGAAGATTATGCAGAGCGAATGAAAAACGGCCAAACATCTCTAGATGATAAAAGGTTTGCTGATGCTAAACGGTTCTTTTTTGGAGCTTCTAAACTAAAACCTAACGAATCTTTACCTAAACAAAAATTGGAAGAAACGGAGGCTTTATGGGCCAAACAGGTAGAGCAGGATAAGGCGCTGGCAGCGCAACAGAAAGCAGAGCAATTAGAAAATAACTATAATGGTTTTATCACATCGGGCGATAAGGCTTTTGAAAATGAAATGTGGGATGAAGCTATTAAAAGCTATCAAGGAGCTATTGCATTAAAGCAAGAGGAAGCGTATCCAAAACAAAAATTAAGTGAGGTGAAAAAGGCAAAATCAGAAGCCTTGGCGCAAGCCGAAAATCAAAGAAAACAAGCAGAAGCTGCCGCACTAGCAGCCGAAAGAGAACGAATGAGGCTAGAGGCAGAAGCTCAAGCCAAAGCCGATTTAGAATCTAGGTTCACTACCGCAATGGCGGTAGGCGATGAAGCCATGACCGAAAGTCAGTATAAAAGTGCGGTAAGGAGTTATAAAAAGGCCGTAAAACTTAAACCAGAAAATGCCCAAGCGCAAAGCAAATTAGCCGATGCTCAAGAAAAATTCAATGCTTCAGAAATAGAAAGGAAAGCCGCTCAGGCAGAAAAGAATAGGCTTGCCGCCATTGAGTTAGAAAAGAGAAAAGAGGCCGCTAGAATAAAAAGAGAAGCCTACTTGGAGGAATTGAATAAAAACTCTCCAGAAGAATTAGCAAAACGTTATCCGGATGGAATTACCGAAGAAGTAGAAACAGAAAATGAAACTGTAAGAACCACCTTAATTATTCCTAAATAACCTATTATGATCAAAACCATTATTGTTGATGACGAGAGATTGGCAAGAGAAGAGCTTAAAAGCTTATTGGCTGATTTTAAAGATATTAAAATAATTGATGAAGCCAGTAATGCCGATGATGCACTAGAAAAAATTGAAAATCAAAAACCTGACCTTGTTTTTTTAGATATTCAAATGCCTGGCAAAACGGGTTTCGACCTGCTTGAAGATTTAATAGACGTGCCTTATGTAATTTTTGCCACTGCTTATGATGAGTACGCACTTAAAGCATTTGAAGTAAATGCCCTTGATTACTTAGTAAAGCCAATTGAAAAAGAAAGGCTAAAAGGTGCGGTTGAAAAAGCAATTGATAGTATAAGGTTAAAAAGAGAAACTGATTTAGATGATCAAAGTTCAAAACTGAGTTTAAACGATCAGGTGTTTGTTAAAGATGGAGATAGCTGCTGGTTTGTAACCTTAGAGAAAATAAAAATGTTTGAATCGGTGGGCAATTATGTAAGGGTGCATTTTGATGAGAACAGACCATTGATTCATAAATCGCTCAATGGTTTAAGTGATAGGCTCGATGATAATTATTTTTTTAGAGCTAATAGGCAACAAATAATAAATCTAAACTGGATTGATGAGATTCAGCAGTGGTTTTCGGGAGGGCTGCTTGTAACGCTCAAAGGGGGCGAAAAAATTGAGCTTTCGAGACGCCAAGCGGCTAAGTTTAGAGATATGAAAAGCTTATAGTTAATTACCCATACAAAAAATAGCTTGAATAAAAATCACCCAAATGGGTGATTTTTTAATGTTTTATTAAGTGAACATTTGCGTTCCTTTCGCACAAGAGGATTTATTTGATTTAAGGTAAGTTACCTGAGCGGCCCATTGGGCCGCTTTTTTGTTTAGGAACCGTTAAACAAATCCAAATTAGTCAAGTTTACTTTCGTAGTACTCAAATCAATTACAATTACTCAAAAAAAATGAGAACTCTTATAATCGCTATTTTATTAATTGTCTTGGGCCAAGTGGCAAAAGGGCAAAACGTGGTGCGCTACAATTTTGGCAAACCCGCCACAGTAGTAAGTTTTGTAAAAGAAGTAATTGTTTGGGAAGAAGGAAAAAAAGTGAGCCATGACTCTTATGCCGGCGATAAGAGTGAAATCTTTTTGAGCGATAGCTTAGTAAGGGTAACTGAAAAAGATACGGTAATAGAATTTTTGATTAAAGAGGTACGCGTTGATGATTTTGAAAACGTTAGCTTTTTAGATAAACAAAACAACGTATTACGTTGGATTAGGCAAACGCGTCTTTTTCAAATTGAACCTGCAAAAACAACTGAAGAGATAATTTATTACTGCGAATAAACTATCTCTTAAAAGTTATCTTCCAAGCGCCCCGCAAATCTCCTTCATTAAAACCGATGGCATTATCCATTGGGTATTTTTGGGCAATTGCAGTAAGGGCATCTTCATTTAATGTTTTACCTTTAATACCATGGCAGTTTAGGCAAAGTCCTTTTGTTCCAATGGGCTTGTAGTAAGTAAATGCTTTGTCGCTTTCAATTACCACAGGTGCGGTACTATTGGTAAAATCATCAATCACCAATTTATCGTTGGCATTCGGCTTATTAAATGGATTGCGATATTTCTGAGCAATACGTTGAATTTTTACATCATATTTATCAGCTATTTGCTGGGTAAGTGGTAAGGCTTCAACACTACAAAACGATACAGCTTGGGCAAAACCTCCTGTATCAATTACCGATTTAAGTTTTGAGCTTAAATGTAAAAAAGCCGCTTTCGAAATGCTATCGCCTATTTTTACATAGCCATTAATTACTGCATTTTGGGCAATTGCAACATCAGTTTCAACCCCACTATTGGTAATAGCATCGTTAGATTTTTGATTGCTATTGCACGATGCAAGCACTATAAATGCAATAAAAGCAGCAAAGGCTAATTTAGCTTTAGTGAACATTTCGCCAGGCTACAATGCCACCTTTTAAATTATATACTTCAGTAAATCCTAATTGTTTGGTAAGCTTTTTCATGGCGCTTGCGCTTCTGCCACCAACATGGCAATAAACGTAAATTGGTTTGCTTTTATCCAGTTCGGCCACTTTTGTGTCAAAATCTTTGCTGTACCAATCAATAAGCAAGCTGCCATCAATATGCCCTTGGCGGTACTCATCCGGTGTTCTTACATCAAGTATAATTCCGGGCTTGTCTTTCATTTGTTTTTCGAA
>JBMYOR010000424.1:0-3425 GCA_049599535.1 Bacteroidia bacterium
GCAGACATTCTTGCCGAAGGAGACAGATACTTTTTTGAAGGCTTTCAATTTGCAACAGACGATGACCCCGATTTTGATGGTTTAGCCGTATACTTTCTTTTGCAAGGGTCTTGAGCTCATTAATTTTTCTGTACTCTAAAAACAGCAATGAAACCCTTTAAATTCTATGAAGTCTTAAACTAATGATTGAACTATTTTCAAAACTTACATCAATTCGTGAATCGAATCCAGATGAGTTTATGCTTAGTATTTCTGAGAGATTATCAAAAGATGATATTGAAAAAAATAAGCTCACCAACCCTAAGGATAATTCAGCATATTTCTTAGTAAATGCCTATGATAAAGATATTGCGATCGGAACTTCTTTTGATGTTGTTTTTGCAAGATCAAGCCCGAAAAAGCATAAATTCATTAACGCTACTTTGGCTTGGGTTAATGTAAATCCAAGTTATAAACTCGAGTACTTACCAAAAGGATTTGGCGGATTTGGATTAATCCAGTTTTCAAAAGCTATCCCTGAAATTTTTGAATCACTAAACTTTTATTCGAAACCAAGAATAAAAAATCAGTACGACGTTCTTTATTTGACTTCAAATAAAATGTACACGTCACTAATGAATCTAAACAAATAAGATTAGCAGAAAAATATTTGATTTTTGAAATTTTAATTAGGTAAGACGCTAAACACAATCTTTAAAACATTTCATCACCTTTCCCATCAACTCATCAGACGGCAATTGCCACAATTTGCTTGAGAATATCTCTACTTCGGTAAAACCATTATAGCCGGCGGATTCTATTTTTTGGGTCATTGATTTTAGGTCAATAACACCATCACCCATAAGGCCTCGATCAAGCAACATATCGGTTGTTGGTGCCAACCAATCACATACATGATAGCCATAAATTTTGCCAAGCTCCCCTGCCCTTTTAATTTGAGCACTTACATCAGGATCCCACCAAACATGATAGGCATCAATGGCTACCCCAATGCCATTACCAATTTGTTCGCAGATATCAATGGCGTGTTTAAGAGAGTTTATTGAACATCTATCGGCCGCATACATGGGGTGCAGTGGCTCAAGTGCAATTGGAATGCCCATTTCTTTTCCTAGCTCGGTCATTTTGGCTAAACCATCCGCTATGTAATTATGGGTTTCGTTAAGATTTTTATTATTTGCAAGCATACCGCCTGATACAATTACCAAACAATCGGCATTTAGCTCAGCGGCTTCTTCTATGGCTCGCTTATTATCATCCCAATTGTGGTTTTCGTCAGCCACAAAAAATCCCCCACGGCAAAGACCTGAAACATGCAAACCTGATGTATTAATAATGTTGGAAGCTTCTTTTAAACCAACTTCGTGAATCTTATCCCGCCAAGGTCCTATGGCTTTTATATTATTCTTTGCACATAAATCTACCACTTGTTGCAATGATAAATTTTTGAAAGTGGCGGTGTTTATTGAGAGTTTTTCTAGGTTCAATACTTTGTATTTTAAAATGAACTATTGGGGTTTAAATTCTTCAACCAGATACTTTATATAGTTAGGAATTTGAGTTCCTAAATAATAAGGTAGATTCATTAAGTGAAATTCCTTTCCGTTAATGGTTTTATGCTTTTCAATACTAAACTTTCCACCATAAATGCGTACCGCATAATTATGGTTTGTTTGCTCTACATATTGATGTAATGATCTTAATGTTCCTGCTTTTCCTGACTTGATTTCAATTGGAACAAGCATGCTGTCGTAATGATAAACCAAATCAAGCTCTGATTGCGATTGTCTTTTTTCCCTTACCCAAAAACTCGGTTTGGTTGCTTTTGAGTTATTTAATGAAATAAGTTCCTGTGTAATTAAATGCGGAATTAAGGCTCCTTTAAATGATTCGCTAAAGTCGCTAAGCTTCATTAATTCGGTTTGTAAAGAAAGTTCGTTCACCACCAGGCCTGTATCTAAAAATTGCAACCTTGGCGATTTTTTAAGATCAGGAATAATTGGCGGTTCATTTACCGTGGTAGGATAAATGAGCTGAATAACCTTGGCGCTATCTAAATTTCTAAAAGCTTCTCCTACTTCTCTTGATTTATAATTTGAGTTGCCAAAGTGTTGAAATTTAACTCGTTTATCAAGAAATAAATGGGCACTTGAAATGATGTGCTTAATTACCTTTTGCTCGGTGTCGTTCTCACCATACTTCTCTACATCGTTTTTGTAGGTAGCCCAAATGCTCTCGTAAACTGCCGAGATATTGCTTATACTGCCTGAACTTAAATATGCTTTAACCACTTCAGGCATGCCACCAATAATTGCATATTCATGAAAAAGCTCCATTAAAGTATTGTGAGCAAAACCCTTAACAGGCGTTTTTAGCAATTGTTCTAAGGCCAGATCATTTCCTTTTGCTAACAAATACTCTTGAAAATTGAGCGGATGCAAATACCTAAACTCTACCCTGCCTACCGGAAAGCTTGGCACTTTAGCCATAGCAAACTCCAATAGTGAACCTGCCGAGATTACATGCAGCTCAGGAAGCTCTTCATAAAAATATCGTAGTAATTGAATGGCCTTGGGCAACTCCTGTATCTCATCGATAAACAGTAGCGTCACGTTAATATCGTCGATAGAAATTCCATGACTAAAGAATAGGGCATCTGCTATTGAGCTTACATCTGTGTATTCGGTAAAGTAAGCTTTGTGCTCATCTTTTTCTAGGTTAAGCCAAATATGATGCTTGAATTCTTTTGAAAATTCGCGCACCAAAGTGGTCTTGCCAACTTGCCTTGCACCACGCAAAATCAGTGGCTTTTTAGCGCTGTTGCTCTTCCATTCTTGTAAACTACTGTATAACTGTCTTTTAAATGACAAAATTAATCAACTTTGTAACAAAGTAAGGGTAATTTTCGCGAATCCTTGTAACAAAGTAAGGGTAATTTTTCCAAAATCTTGTAACAAAGTCAGGGTAATCATGCATTTAAGAATTGATTCATTCGCTCAAAAGCCAAGTCAATATCAACTAGCGCATTTGCTTCGCAGGCCAATCTAAATGTTTCAGATAAATGAGCTTTTGAACGCGCCGTTTCTTGTCCGTCAATCATTTTAAATTCATCTTGAAAACCATTGAGCCAAGCCAGAAAAACCACACCCGTTTTATAGAATCTTGTGGGTGCTGAGAAAATATGACGGCTTAATGGAACGGTAGGATTAAAGATTTCGAAATATTCCTTCTCATTTCCATTTGACAACTCATTTAAAGCCGCTGAAGCGGCAGGTGCAATGGCATCAAAAATTCCGAGCAGGGCATCGCTATACGCATTTTCATCACCCGCAATAAGTTCTGGATAATTGAAATCATCGCCAGTGTACATTCTAACTCCTTTGGGCAGCTTATTTCGCAATACAATCTCTTTTTCCTTATCTAGT
>JBMYOR010000425.1:0-3424 GCA_049599535.1 Bacteroidia bacterium
CAAATTGAAGTGTCTCGTAGCGCAAAATCGAAGTTTTCTATGAGTTCAAAGTCATCGAAATGGGTAATTAAATACCGCTTCTGGCCATATATTTTTGCACCCGGATTGTTATAAACCCACAGCGCGCCAAAGTTTTTGCTTGCAGTAAAACAAACGGTTTCTTTTGTCCATGATGCATTTGTGGCCGGTTTGTTTATCAAAGTTTGACTGCTGGTGTAGTTTGATGGCAAAACCGTTGGCTTGCCTCCGTTATTATTGAATCCATTATTTGGTAACACATCGGTTATTTCAATTTTAATATTGTCATTGCCTAGGCTATTACTATTACCCCTATGGTAGTTCATAGCAAAAACATAAGGTTTGCCTTTAAGTACGGCTACTTTTTGAGCAAAACCCTCAGTAGCATTAATAGTGTATAGCCACCCTTTTGCCATGCTTCTAAGGGTTAAACAACCAGGACTGCTTATTGCAGGTGTGGGGTTGTAGTCAGGCGAACCATGTGTTCTTTTCCAAGGTACAACCTCATTATTTTGCACCGCCTTTGCACTCTTGGTTTTCTTTTTTGGTGGTGTATTGGTTTTGCATATTACAGGGATATTAAAAAGGTTGAAATCCGTTTCGCAATTCTGAGCCATAGTGCTGCTTATGCCAAAGGTGGCAAGCAGTCATATAAATAATAACTTCTTCATAGATATGTTTTTAACGAATTACAATATTCACTAAAACAATTTGATAAAAATGGTGCAGAATACAAAGTGAAGTAAGGTGCTTTTTTTAAAGGTAAAACTACAATAAAGTTTATTTTGAGCTTTATTTAAGCACTTTACAGAAGTAAAATGATATAAAAAGTAAGGTTCTGTTTATAAATATTTTGAGCCAATAATTAAATAAAAATTATTGCAATTGGCATAAATCCGGGTTTGGCTATAAATTGTATCTGCACTTTTTAAAGGTTTGCTTACTCAATAAAGGTTTTGGGCTCTGTTATTATTTCAAGCGCTCAAAAAATTAGATAGTTAAAAACAAAACCCCAAATAACACTGGCTATTTGGGGTTTATAAAATATTTAGGTAATTGGTATTGCTACTTTACCATATCAAGGCTGCGGTTTACAAATTTGGTTAACTCTGCTCCCGTTAATAAGCCGTTTGATAATTTGGCTAAATCAACAGCATATTGGGCTAACTTGCCTTGCTCGTCACCTTCTAGCCCAGCAATTTTTCTTGAAATATCGTGGTTGGTATTTACTATTAAATTAAAGGTATCGGGTAAACCGCCCATACCCATCATACCGCCGCCGCCCATGGCTTGCATCTCCTTCATTCGGCGCATAAACTCATCTTGGGTAATCATTACCGGTGGGTCTTGTGGCGATAGTGGTTTATTTTCTACTTTAAATGTAGCTTCTTCTACAAGGCCTTTGTAAGCTTCAACTACTTTTTCAACTTCTTTTTTGCTAAGTACTTCTTCAGCTTTTTCGTCTTTATTAATTAGCTCACTAACTGGAGCTGCATCAATTCTTTTAATGTTTAAGCTTTCGTCAGTCGATTCAATTTTTTGAATTAAGTGGCTATCGATTGGATGGTCAAATACGGCTACATCGTAACCTCGGTCATTGGCCTGTGCAATTTGCCCATTGTGCATATCGGCGTTTGAAGTATATAAGTAAACCAACTTGTCGTCTTTGTCAGTTTGGCTCTCTTTTACCTTCTCTTTGTATTCTTCGAGCGTAGCGAACTCTCCATTTGTGTTTTTGATTAAGAAGAACTTCTTGGCTTTTTCAAAGAACTTATCTTCGGTAAGCATGCCGTATTTTACAAATACACCAATGTCTTCCCATTTTTCTTCAAAGGCTTTTCTATCTTCTTTAAACAAGCTATCGAGCTTATCAGCCACTTTTCTTACAATGTAGTTGCTAATTTTTTTCACCGCACCATCGGCTTGTAAGTAACTACGCGAAACATTTAATGGAATATCAGGAGAGTCAATTACACCATGTAGTAGCGTTAAAAACTCAGGTACAATATCAGTTACTTTATCGGTAACAAACACCTGATTGCTATACAGGTGAATCTTGTTTTTATCTAAGGCTATTGAGTTGTCAACCTTAGGAAAATATAGAATTCCCGTTAGATTAAAAGGATAATCAACGTTTAGGTGAATATTAAATAGTGGATCGGGCTGAAAAGGGAAAAGCTCTTTATAAAACTCGCCATACTCTTCATCTTTAATATCTGATGGTTGTTTTAACCAAAGCGGGTTGGTTTTATTAATGGCATCTTCTTCATCGCCAAAACCAATTTCAACCGGCATAAACTTGCAGTATTTCTCAAGCAAGCCTTTTACCTTTTGGTCTTCTAAAAACTCTTCGCTGTCGTCATTAATATGCAAAATCACATCAGTACCCCTGCTATCGCGGGTTGATTCTTGCATTTCAAAATCGGTGGTACCAACGCAGCTCCATTTAATAGCAGGTGCATCTGTATGGCTTTTCGATACCAATTCAACCTTATTGGCTACCATAAAAGCCGAGTAAAAACCTAATCCAAAATGACCAATTATGGCACTTTTATCGTCAAGGTCTTTAAATTTTTCTACAAACTCCTCAGCCGATGAAAAAGCAATTTGATTAATATATTTTTCAATTTCACTTTCGCTCATTCCTATTCCAAAATCAGAAATGGTAAGCGTTTTCTTTTCTTTATCAACTTTTACTGAAATTCTGGTTTCACCTAGCTCGCCATTTAGCTCGCCTTTTTGTGCCAGCATTTTTACTTTTTGCGTAGCATCAACGGCATTTGAAACCAATTCTCTCAAGAAAATCTCATGATCTGAGTACAGGAATTTTTTAATTATTGGAAAAATATTTTCGGTATGTACCTGTAAGGTTCCTTTTTTACTCATTTGTATACGTTTATTGTTTGCTGGCCAATTAACAAGGGTTGTGCCAGCCCCAAATAAAAATCTTGTAGTGAAAAATTGCCCTTTTAACCTGTCAAAACGGTGTCAAGCTGACAGGCTTTACCCATAGTTTCTATTGCCAAATAATTTACTGCCAATTCTCACAAGAGTACTCCCTTGCTCAAGTGCAATCTTGTAATCGCCGCTCATACCCATTGATATTTCTTTAAAACTATTGTTTTCTAAAAAAACCGTTGATTTTAATTCATCAAACAAAGCCTTTAAACCCCCAAACTCTTTTGCTATTTGTTTAATATTATTGGTATGGGTAGCCATGCCCATAAGCCCACAAATTTGCAAGTGTTGCTCATCACGTGCCAAGTAATTATTAAGCAATATGCTGAGCTCACTTTTGTCAAGGCCAAATTTTGTTTCTTCTTCAGCAATGTGCATTTGCAACAGCACATTAATTTTTCGATTGTTTTTTTTAGCCTGTTTATCTATCTCGTTTAATAGCCTTTCA
>JBMYOR010000426.1:0-3388 GCA_049599535.1 Bacteroidia bacterium
AGCCATCAAGCATATAGGCGACTTTGTAAGGGCGGCTATCATCGTAATTTTCTGGTAGCAGTACTTGTATCTCGTATGCTTCGTCCGTGTGCACCGATTCAATTTCAAGCGTGTTTTCGGGCAGAACTTCTAGCACTTCTTTTTGACAAGAAGCCAAGCTAATGAGAAGTGCAAATAGCAGTAATCTATTCATTTTGGTTGTTTACAATAAGAATAATGAAAATAGAAGAAGCAATGTTTTGATGAAACGGAGTTAAGGTCAATAAAGACTTGAATATATTTCTAGGAATTCTCTGTTACCACTTGCTCATGATTTCTAAACGATAGTCTTTTGATGCTTTCGTTAATTCTGTTTTAGTATCAAAAACCATCATTGACGGTGTTAAATCATTCTTTTGACAAATTGGCCATTCTCGTAAATCATCACCATTTGGGTCTCCTGTTTTTATGAAATTGACATAATAAGCCTTCATAGTTTCCGCCACTTTGTAATCATCAGAGTTGTAATTATAATCGGTCATCATTTGCAGATTGCCCCACGAGTAGGGGATGTCTTCAGCATGTCTTGCTCCAGGTGCCGGCGTGTAATTGCTAAGATCTGTTCCCTTTTTTGGTGGATGTGCTTTATTGAACTGATAGCGATAAACGGGTTGGGTGCTATAATTTCTATGCGCATCAAACCATTTGTAGGTGCCCATTACTACGAAGTTGATTCCAGCTAAATCAGCGGATGACTGCTTGATTTCTTCGTAATTGCTATGCGGAAACATTTCAAGTACATCTTTTCTATTAGACTTATAGGTTCTTGTTACGGCGCTTTTAAAGTTTTTCTTTGTGAGCTCGTTTGTCCATAAAAATGCTTCGGGTGGTAGCTCCCAGTTGTTCCAACCTAGAATGATTGGTATATCAGCAAAGTCGCCATTTTTATAAGAATCACGAGCATGTGCAGTAATTACCTGGCCATCTATTATTGGCTGAAATGGGGGAGTGAATTTCTTTTGACAAATGCCAATGAGTTCTTCAACACTGGCATTTCTAAGGGCTTCAAGGGTTTTAAATCCGCTCATGTTACAAGCTAACTTATGCCCATTTTCGGCAGGCTTTAAATTCATAATGTTTTGATCACCACCGCTTGAGCCAATAGCGCCTGCCACCATATGGCGAGAAAGTGGAGATGTCATCAAATACAGCACACTTTCTGAGCCGGCAGATTCACCTGCTATAGTAATTCTATTTGGGTCGCCTCCAAAAGCTTCAATATTATCATAAACCCACTTAAGGGCCATTTGCTGATCCATAAGGCCGTAGTTGCCTGATGTGCCGCTTTCGCTTTCGGCGCTCAGCTCAGGGTGCGCAAGAAATCCGAAAATGTGCAATCGGTAATTAATGGTGACTACAATAACCCCTTCTTTGGCCATGCTTTCGCCATTGATCCTGGGTTCTGATCCTTGTCCGGCCCAAAAACCGCCGCCATGAATATTGAATAGCACGGGTAGTTTTTCTCCATTATAGCTTGCGGGTTTCCAAACGTTGAGATAAAGGCAATCTTCGCTCATTTTGCTTTCATCAAATTCTACCCAATCGGCAAACTTGAAGTGAATGGCAATGTTGCCGAATTCTTTACACTCTTTTACGCCTTCCCATGGTTCTAAAGGCTGAGGGGCTTTCCAACGCAAATCACCCACCGGTGGTTTTGCGTAGGGTATGCCAAGGTATTTTTCTACTTGACCATCTTCGGTTATGAGCCCTTCAATGGTTCCTGAATTGGTCGTAACCCTTGGTAAATCATCTGGGGTTGTAAAACTGATTATAAATAGCAAAAAGCTAAATGGTAAATATCTCATTTGATGGTTAAGTTAGTTTTTGACCGCTGTTCAGTCTCGATCATTAGGCGCTATTTTAATATTAAAAACCGTATCCAAGGGTTAATCCAAGCCATGGTATGTTAGCATAAAAGTATCGAGAAATGTTGGGTAGCTCAAGGTAATAGGCCGTAAGCCGGTAATACATTTTACGTCCTGAGAATTGGTAGCCTAGACCCAAGTTTCGTTTGAGAACCTGAACTCGTTCCTTAATTGTTTCAGATGGATAAACGATGCGCTCATACTTTCTGAAATAGGTGAAACCACCTGTAATGAATAGTTTATGCCGTTCTCTTCCTATAAAATAGGTGCCAAATGCCTTGTGGGTTGAGTATAGACTCAAATAATTTCCAGTTTCTCTTTGACCATTATTGTTTCGAATTATATTCCCGCTGCTGAATGAATTGAAACCCAAACCTGCCCCAGCTGAGAAATGCTGCGTAAACTTATATTCATAGGCCAATGTGCTTATGATAAAACTACGTCCACCCAGTTCTAGATTAACTGAGTGCTTAGATTGTGCTGAATTGTATTCTCCGTTTTTTTGCTTTTCAGTTAGTATCTTTTGGCTGTAAAGTTGAAGAGAAGTAAAAGAAATCCATAAAACTAAAATGACCTTTTTAAAGAAGTTCCACATCCTTAAAGAATAAATGCTGTTTTAGAATAATTTTTTTGTCAATACTTTACCGCAACTAATAAGGTCCTTCAATTGCAAAAGCTATTAGCTAATTTGAAGCATTAGTCAAACTTCTCAAACTTTTCTTTGGCCTTTTTCACCGTTTTTTTCTGCTGAGTTATTGTTTCTTCGGTTTTCTCTTGCTCACGATTATTCTCTTCGATTTTCTCCTTCATATCGGCAATTAGTTTTTCGGCATCTTTTATCTTCTTTTCGTAGTTATCCTTGTCTTTTTTTAGATTTTTCAGATCTTTTTCAAAACCTGAGAGATTTTTCTCTTCTTGCTTGAGTACATCTTCAGCATGATTTTTAGCTGCCGCGATAGCATATTCTTCAACAATATCTTTGGCGCTACCAGCCGCATCTTTATTATCTGAAGATGATATAAATCCGTTGCCAGTGTCGAACCAAAAAGTGGCTTTTGTAATAAGATCATCGCCACCACCAAACTCTTCAAACTTGGCATAAGCCGTTACAGTGGTAGTGCTTAACGATGGTATTTCGGCACTTGTTAATACCCATTCTTTATCTTTTCGCTCGTATGATATTTTGCCTTTATAAGATTTTACAAATTTCTTCCAATTGTCTTCGGCGGTTTTTGCTTTTATGTTATCTAATTCAACCCTAAATGAGCTCATTGTGCCCTTACTCATGTTTCTTTTATCTTCATTTACAGCTAATTGTGCTAAGCTGTTTTGAAACCAAAATGCACCAATTAGCAATATCAAAAACTTCATCAAAAGTTTCAGCATGGTCCATCTCATCAATGAATACTTGTTCAGTCTCATTAAATGCGATACCAGCAGATGCACCCATCTTGTAATGAAGATTGATTCTGTCAATCAAATTC
>JBMYOR010000427.1:0-3383 GCA_049599535.1 Bacteroidia bacterium
CCATTTCATTTAGTTCATCAACTAAAATTCGGCTTAGGTTTTTTTGCTTTTCAGTTGAAGGTGTGTTGGTATTATGCGGATCTGATTGTGTGTCAACCTGTACGTATCTTAAAAATCTATCTAAAACGGTGTAATTGTATTTCATGCTAAACTAAAGTTTACTCGAAAATGGTATTTATAGTTTAAAATGAAATAAATATATTCTTTTATTTAATTTTTGTGCCATGGAATGGCAGCCCGATATAGTTTTTAAAGAAATGCATCTTACCATTGTAAACAAGCCTTTTGGCATGCTTGCTCAAAAGGATGTGAATAATGATTTAGGTGTAAATGAATTGCTTTTTGAGCATTTAAAAAAACCGAACTTTTGGATGATGTTGCAACGAATTGATAGGGTAGCAGGCGGTTTAATGACCATGGCTACATCAAAAAGAGCTGGCAATGCAATGCGGTTGATGCAAACTGAGCGAGAAATATCAAAAACGTACTACGTAATAACTGAGCGAAGCCCACTTGAACCAAAAGGAAGATTAGAGCAGTTTATAAAGAAAACACCGAAAACAACACGTTGGAAAATTTATGACGAAAAGGTAAAAAACAGCAAAAATGCTATATTAGAATATGAAACTATTGCCGAAATAAATGGCCGTACTTTAGTAAGAATAAAACCCATTACGGGTAGAACTCATCAAATACGAGCACAAATGGCAAATATTGGATGCCCTGTGGTAGGCGATAAAAAATATGGTAAAACCAAATGGCTGTCAGATAAGAGTATATGTTTGTTTTCGGCTGGTTTACAGTTTAAACATCCAATAAATAAAAAAGAACTTGAAATAACAAAGCCTTTGCCTTTTGATAGAGAAGTTTGGGGTGATTTTAAAAACATTAATTTGAGTAAATGAAGTTATATTTTATAAGCATTGCATTGTTGGTTTTTGGCCTAATAGGCTGCGGAAATGATAAGGGGCAAGTTGATCATAAAAACGACCAAAGCTCCGACTCGGTAGCCTGTGCTGTTGATACTAATGAAGCCAAGCAGATAAATCCAAATGGCGAAACGGAATTAGCCCTACTAATGCGGCAAATGGATAGTGATTTAAATGCCGCCAAAACCGCAATGAGAGCAGGTAATTTGCCCAATTACAATTTTGTGCATAATGCAATAAAAACTGCCGAGCCTACCAAAAAGCATATTAAAGGCGACCCTGTATTTGCATCATTTGCAGATGTTTACATTAACTCAATTAAAGCAGCTAATAATGCCGAAATTGATTCTATACCTGCTATGCATAATAAAATTATTATGAACTGTATTGAGTGCCATAAAAGCTATTGCACAGGCCCTATTGATAGAATTAGAAAACTTAGAATTAATCCTGAGAAGGTGAGTTTTAAGAAAGGTTAGAAGGAGTATCCTATCGTTATTTGTAATCTAATTAAGGGCAATTGATATAATTGCGCGGGTTCATGTTCAAACAAAAAGTATTCTCCTTCGGCTAGTGTAGAAACGTCATTTTCGTTCTCTCTATCAAAATGAGTAGTGTTTCTGTAAATATATCCAAAGCCGCCTACTAATTCTATGTTAAAATTTTTGTAGCTATCTTTTAACCCAAGGTCTATATAATAAGCCATTTCGTTTCGAACAATCTTGTATTCATCTAAATAAATGGAGCTATCGGCTCTGTAAAAATCATTTGAATGAATCCGGCTATTGTAGCCATAGTAAAAACCTGGCGCAGCAAAAAGCCTGAAACTCTCATTTGCTGTTACATCAAAAACTGGTAAAAATTTGAAGCTTTTGGTATAAAAACGTATTGAAGCTCCCGTAGCGAACCCCTTAAATTTTTCGCTAAAATCAAATACATCATAAGCATCAAAAAAGTCTCTTACATAAGTGAGCTCGGTGTTTAAACTTATTCGGCCATAAATATATCTTTCATAACCAAATTCTAAGCCTGGTTTACCTGTAAGATGCAAAAGGGTTGAAGGTGTAAAACTTAGGGAATTCCCCTTAAATTCAATTTCTTGACCCTTTGCTCGAACCGAAAAGATTGATAAAAGCAGAGCTGAAAAAATGAGTTTTTTCATTATTTAAATTACTGATTTACTCAAATGTAAAGGTTGAACGTACTGGAAACAGGTTGTAACCAATGGCAAACTTTAATCTTAAATAGGGTAATTTATACAGTCGGGGTTCTTCAAATTCAAATAAAAAATACTCACCCACTGCTCTATAAAACTGATCGTTTAGGTTGTTTCGTTCATTGTGGGTAACTAACCGCCAATTTAAACCTAGGCCAAGTTTATAGTCGGTATAAAATCTGCCAACACAAGCCCTTGCTCCAATATCAGCAAAAATTAGGTGCTCGGTTCGATTTGAAATGTACTTATCGGTATAACTAATTGAATCGTTGCTTACAAATGTGCCTTGCATACCACGTTCAGTTTTTCCGAACTTATAGCCAATATCAAAATAAATTGATGATTTGCTTTTGAATTTAAAAGGAAACTTATGATTGATGGTTTGCCACTCGAAATAGTGTTTAAAACCACCGCCAAGTGCGTATCCTTTAAAATAATCGGTATTAAAGGTGTACATTTTGTTTATATCAGTTATCCAATTTAGCTCAACAAAAGGACTGAACTTGCTATTTGCCATGCCTTCAATTTCAATTTCAAAGCCAGGTTTACCGCTTAAATGAAGCAATGTACTAGGCCTAAATCCAAATGAATAAGCATAAGTTGGCGATTGAGCTTGAGCCGACACACCGAACATCATAATGGCAAGGCAGAGAATAATTCTAAAAAGCACCATTGGCTTTTAATTCAAGGTATTTGTTTATGGTGTTGGCACTCAGCTTTTTGGGTGGTGTAAGAATTGAAGTAATTCCATTTTTATAAAGTTCTTTTACAATTAGCTCTTTCTCGGTTTTTAGCTTTTTTGCAATGGTATTATGGTATATGTCTAAAACATTTTCGGCTTGTTGCTGGCTCATGTTTTCAAGCTCAGTATTTGTAAAAAATACTACAATTAGCCTATGTAATCGGTTAATGCTTTTTAATGAAGGCAAACAGCGATTAACTGCCTCAAGCGTATCAAAATTGGTATATAAAAATACCATACTACGGTTTGGTACCTGTTTTCTGAGCGATATGGCCAACATTTCGTAATTGTGCTCGGTGTAGTTGTAGCGTTCATTATGCAGTGCCATTTGAATTTTCATCAACTGCCTTGGCGACCAATCGGCAGCTACAATTTGATCTATTTTTTCAGAAAATGAAATTAAACCTGCCTTATCGTGTTTTTTGAGCACAATATTGCTAAAAGCTAAAGTGGCATTTATAGCATAATCAAAAAGTGTAAGTTCATCAAAAGGCAT
>JBMYOR010000428.1:0-3378 GCA_049599535.1 Bacteroidia bacterium
GTCAAACTTGTTCAAATATTTTGTTTTTATTTTGCTACTCCACGCTTGAGCCTTTTTGAATAGTGAATTATATTGCTCTTTTGCCGAGCCGTCTGGACTGGATATACAACCCAACATTTTCCGTGGTTTCGCTGGGCCCAACAATTTTATAGAATCTGATCCTGGATCAAAAGTTTGGTGTATTCAAAAACTTAATGCAATTAAGCAAAACCAACATTGGGTTTTAGAAAACTTAATGGTAGATTTATCAAAACAATGGCAGAGTAACACTGTTGGGCTTATTGAATTTATATACCCAGCCAACCACAGCTTTAACTATACCGAAGCCCAAAAAGCACAAGTTTTTTGTAACCGAATTAAAAATAAATATAATAAAAATTACAACACACCATTTAAGTACTACATTACCAATAATGTAGATGATATGGGCCTACTCGAAAACTTTGATTATTACTTTACCGGAATTACTAGTGGTAAAGCCCGAGAAAACATGATAATCACTGCAAAAGGCAACGAGTATTATCCGCATGAGCTGGTACATAAAGTTATACCGATTAATAAAAACCGCGGATATGTTATTGACGAAGGTCTTGCCACTTATTTGGGCACTCGCGAAAACAAAAGTGAATACAATGCTCTAATGGCCAAATTAGCCAAAGATTTAATTGAAAATCCTAATGAAATAAATTTTGAATCGGTTGTTAGCCAAAAAACACCATTTAATGGATACCAAACAGCCTATCCGGCTGGTGCAGGTATTTGTGAAGTTATAATGGCCAATAGTGGTGACAAAGGCTTAATTCAACTAATAAATGGTAATACATCAACTTATATTGATTTAATTAATACCGTATCAAAAATCACTAAGCTCACTGAATCAGAAATAAAGGCTGAGTGGAAAATAGCATTAATCAACTATTTGTAGTACACTTTTGTCTAAACAAAAAATTAGTTCTGCCAAAAAATAATTTAGGGGTATAGAGAGTGGTAGCATAAAGTTAATAATTGAGTTTTGCGTTTATTTCACATTTTGTGCAATCGATTGAAATCATTCGATACCGATCAGATTCTATGGAATTTAATCCAATGAAACATTTTGTAACATCATTCTCTATACTCTTAAAATAATTATCATAGATTGTTTAATACATACTTTATATATGATTTACCACAAGTCTTTTGTAGGCGAATTTACCCTGCGCTTTAATTTTTAAAATGTAAACACCATTATTTAATCCACTAGTAAATAATTTAGTTTCACTTCCATTTTGCCTATGAACCAATTTACCGGTCAAATCCCTAACTTCAATTGATTCAATTTGAGTGTTCGAGATAATATTGATAAAATGATTGGCCGGATTTGGAAACAAATTAAAATTTGAGCTACCTGACTTAATTAAAGGAACATCTGTTGACGTATTGATTATAGAATAATCAACCACTACAGGCAAATGATCTGATGTAGCTTCTGAATCATCTTTGATCAAATTATATTTAATCAATCTATTGGCGCTCATCTCGGCAGTATTAACCACAAAAGATTTATCAACTTGTAGTTTACTATCGGTATAAAACTGATAATCAAGGCGTCCAGGAGGATAGATTTTACTATTGCCCAAGCTACGCCATGTATAAACTAAGTTTTTATCTGAATGGTAAGGTTTAGCGTCAGCCAAAAAGGTACTATCCCAATCGGGCAAAAAAGTTGGGCCATACTTAGTAGTGTTTTGAATATCGCCCTCTAAAATGGTTTCAATCTGTTGTTTAAAACCAACAAGATTAAAGTCGCCAAGGTAAACAATAGGCGTATTTTTCTCAATAGTTACATTGCCCCCTTCGGTTTTGGCGTCTTTTAAAAAATCACAGAACTGATCTACTTGATCTTGCCTAGCCTCGTTATTACTACAACACGATAAATGATTGTTTATTATTAATAAATTGGTATTGTAAACTTCTGGCAATTCAATTAGCACAGCCAAATGACGCTCAAATGTCCAAGTTTCGAGTATTGGCCATTTGCTACAAGTAATTAAATCACCTGATTTTTTGGCATACCAAGTTCGGTTAGTAATGGGTAGCCAATTGTTTAAAAAATCAACCGCCTCGTTGGCATTGGTACCTCTACTCTCTTGAAAAGCATAAACATCGGCATTAATTGCCTTTGTAATTGACTTAAGGTTTTTCAATTTATCAGCCCCTGCCCAACCTGAGTTTAATAGCACATTATAGCTAGTAACTCTTAGCAGTTTTTCGTTGGCTTTTTCAAAATCAATTGGGCTGTATTCCGTTTGATTTAAATCTTTAAAACCATAGGTATAAACGTTCCCAATATTGGGTAATCTATCGCCAAACTCATTTTCTTGCAGTAATATTTTTATTGAATCAGCCTTAAAAATCCGCTGCTCATTTACGGTTGAGTTTCTGTTAATTGAAAACTCAATATTAAAAGTGCTCACTGTGGGGGCCGAAACAAAATCCAAGTCTCCAAAATAAATAGTAGTGGTATTTGTGCCGTAGTAATAAGCCTCTCTTTTTAAAAAATCAATTGTCAAATCAATGCCGTATCCACTTTGAATTTTCTCACCTGTAGTATGATCGTTATCAGTATCAATATGAAGTACTAAATCTTGAGAAATTATATTATTTACCAAATTAACTTCACTATCTAAATTAAAATATAGATATAATCGTTCTTTATCGTTTATTACTTTTAAGTTCAACAAATCAATCCCGTTAATTACATCGCCACCATCTTCAATAGCTGGTGATACAATATCCCAATCTTCATAGTTTTCATCAATGGCAATATTTATTGTTTGCCCCATACTTTTTAATACTAATAATAATAGAAGTAGTAGTATCAATTTGAATTTAAACATTAGATTATTGCCAGAATAATTCATCTATATCAGTTTATTAACTTTTTAACAAACCTACACTTTAAGCAGGCTAAGTTGCTTTATAGGTGTATTTAATTCAGCATGCAGGCCAATATTGAAGGTTAAAGCAATACGGAATAGTTCTATAAAATTTCACTTGATACTATAGATCTACTTGAACCCATTCAAAGCAAATGAAATCTCTCGTTTCTAATGGTTTATCATGCACTTATGTAAATGGTAGGGTGTTATGGAGATACCCTCAATTCCGCATTAATTTTAAAAAAGGGTATCGATAATGATACCCCCACTCAATTTGATGGAATAATTCAATCATTTCTTAAAAGTAGCAAAGGATTTCAACAATGCATTTATTCTGGTTGAAATAAACGATATTGGACAACAAGTAGCAGATATTATTCATAACGATTTAGAATACGAAAATATGATATGGGTTGGTCATAACTCAAGATATGGTCAATTCCTAAGTAATACAGGA
>JBMYOR010000429.1:0-3376 GCA_049599535.1 Bacteroidia bacterium
TACATCACATCCGTGTGCATGTAAGTCTTCCATTATTTTGTACACTTCTTCTTTGGTTTCGCCAAGCCCAACCATAAAACCAGATTTGGTTCTTGCACCTGCGTTTTTTGTTCTCTTAATCTGATCTAGGCTTCTTTGGTAGCTTGCCTGAGGTCTTACTTTTCTGTAAAGTCGTTCAACAGTTTCCATGTTGTGCGAAATCACTTCAGGTTTAGCATCAATTACCATTTGCAGGGCATCCCATTTAGATTTAAAATCCGGAATTAATACTTCAAGTGTAGTTTCAGGGCTTTGCTTTTTTACTTCGTTAATGGTTTGTGCCCAAATACTGGCTCCACCATCTTTTAGCTCATCTCTATTAACCGATGTAATCACACAGTGTTTTACTTCCATCAACCTAACTGCTTCAGCAACTCGGTTAGGTTCGTCTTCATCATATTCTGGCGGACGACCAGTGGCTACCGCACAAAAGTTGCACGATCGGGTACATACGTTGCCTAAAATCATAAAAGTAGCGGTACCTTCTGTCCAGCATTCGCCCATATTGGGGCAATGGCCATCTTGGCAAATGGTGTTTAAATTATATTTTTCTACAAGGCTCTTTACATGCTTATATCTATCGCCTGAAGGAAGCTGTACATTTAACCATTTTGGTTTGCGCTTAATTTGGCGCTCTTCAATTATTGGTAACTCTATCACTTGTTTGTTATTTTACCATCTGCTGCCAATCATAAAGGCAGCATAAAGATTAATAAACACAAAATCATTTTGTGTAAATGCCATAATTGGTATTCGATGCCCGTAAACATCTACCATTAAACCTGTTTCAAAAGATTTGAATTGATCATCTTGCTTGCCCCACTCAAAACTCATAGCCAATTTACCAGTAATACCAGGAGTAAAACCGAGCTCTGATAAACCTTTAGTCCATTTTGAACCGCCATAAAATTGACCGGCGTAAAAGTGCTGTTGTTCGTCAAATTTCACGTCATCAAATCCTCCTTCAGCATTGGCAATTCTGTAGTATTCGGGTTTCATAATACCTAAATTAGGGCCTATGCCGTAGTGTAAATTAACCCTTACACTCATTGAATTTTCAAAATCGGCAATCACCCTCTGTTGCCCCCATGTAGCCCTTAAAATGCTTAAACTATTTTTTTTACCAAATACAAATGCTCTAGCCCCAGTGTTTCTATAGGTAAATTCCCTAAAATGTTTCATTGAGAGCACCCAATCTATATCAAACTGCCTTTTAACATTATAATTCTTGTCAATGCAATACTTAGTATTAATTGAAAATCCCCTTGTGTGTAATGCTACGCCATATTGAAAATCACGTTTATAATATTGCATGCTACCATCACCATTAACTTGAGCCTTAACTTTTATTGAAGCTAAACCCAAAAAAATGGTAAAAGCGAAAATTATTAAGCGAGATTTATTCATGCGGTTAAAACAAATTTATTCATTTTAGTGAAACATATTCAATTAACCTATATATGACTTCAAAAGTTGTTTATTCAGACAATTTAAGAACTGAGTTAGTTCATATTAAATCAAACTCACAAATTATTAATGATGCTCCTGTAGATAATCACGGAAAAGGCATGGCTTTTTCTCCAACTGATCTTTTAGCAACATCTTTAGCTTCATGCATGCTAACCGTGGTAGGAATTAAAGCTCAATCGCTAAAAATTGATATTAAGGGCAGCGAAGCCTTAGTTCAAAAATATATGACCAACAACCCCCGAAGAGTTGATTCTATTGAAATCAACGTAACTTTTCGTGGGTTGTTAGACATTAAAACTCGAAAAGTATTTGAAAATATTGCACTTAATTGCCCCGTAGCCTTAAGTCTTAATCCAAATATTTCTCAGAAAATTTCTTTCAGTTATACCAATTAATAATTGGCTTCTGCTTTTTGATTTTGTTGCTCAATATCAGCTTTACCGAACGTATCTGATGGGCATTTAACTCTTTTGTGGCAAGCACTAGTTATAAATAAAACTATTGCAAGGCCTAAGATTACTTTCAAGGTTTTCATTGTAATTCTGTTTGTTGGTGATCAAAAGTATGATATAATATCTTTTTGAGAATTTGCATTCATCGAACATTAAGTTTAAAACAGCATCTTTTATTGCCATAGCTGCTGTTTATTTTTGCCTGGTGACCATAGCAGAAGAGAATTACCTTAAAGCCATATATAAGCTTACTCCAAAAGGAGATACAGCTGTTTCAACCAATAGTATAGCTAATCAAATTAGTACTAGTGCCGCTAGTGTAACTGATATGATTAGAAAACTGGCAGAAAAAAATATGGTAGTTTACGAAAAATACAAGGGTGTAAAGCTTACCCAGTCTGGAGCTGAAAAGGCCAAAATGATGATTAGAAATCACAGACTTTGGGAAGTGTTTTTGGTTGAAAAACTAAATTTTGGTTGGGACGCTATTCATGAAATAGCCGAAGAACTTGAACATATTAACTCCGATGAGCTTATTGATAGGCTTGATGACTTTTTAGGCAAACCAAAATATGATCCGCACGGAGACCCAATCCCTGATGCAAGTGGAAAAATTACCTACCGATCAAAAACATTGTTATCGCAAATTAGCGAAGGCGTAGAGTGTATTGTAGTAGGGGTAGACGATACATCGAGCTCTTTTTTACAATATCTCGATAAACTGCAAATTAGTTTGGGTACAAAAATTAAACTCATTGATAAAATTGAGTTTGATGGAAGTGCTAAATTAGAATATGACGGATCGGTAAATTCAGTATCGGCAATGGTTACAAATAATATTTATGTAAAAACAAATGATTAATCCATTTAGTATTGGTGACCTTAAGGTGCATTTTCATACAGTAGGTAAAAGTGACCTTGCTGAATTTAGAACCGGAAAAGTGCATAACGTTTTTTCGACTTTTGCCTTAGGTAGAGAAGTTGAATGGTGTTGCAGGCTTTTTGTTTTAGAAATGAAAGAACATGATGAACAAGGAATTGGTACTTTTTTAAACATTAAACATAAAAGTCCTGCCTTGTTGGGTTCAAACGTTAGGTTTGAAGCCGAACTT
Organism: Bacteroidia bacterium; assembly: GCA_049599535.1. Classification (GTDB taxonomy): domain Bacteria; phylum Bacteroidota; class Bacteroidia; order CAILMK01; family JACPUW01; genus JACPUW01. The sequence goes on from JBMYOR010000429.1 coordinate 3,074, forward strand.
GTTAAGGTTGAAAAAAGCAATGTGATTTGCAAATTCAGAGCCTTTGTTGATAACAGGTTAATTGCCGAAGGCGAGCAAGGACAAAAAATTTTAAAAAAAGAGCAAATTGCTCAATTATTTGATAGCATAAAATAATGCCACAAGAAAAAACAATAGCAAAAAACAGAAAAGCATCATACGAGTTTGAGTTTATTGAAACTTTTACCGCAGGCATGAGCCTTACAGGAACTGAAGTAAAATCGCTAAGAGCAGGAAACATAAACTTTGGCGACGCCTTTTGTACAGTAGATAAAGGTGAAATAA
>JBMYOR010000430.1:0-3353 GCA_049599535.1 Bacteroidia bacterium
CCAACGGGCATAATGACCCCAATCATTTTACAGTTGATTTTGATTTAAGAAATTTGACAAAAGCAATATTTAATGCCGCGCCCCAAAAACAAAACAGAACTATTAGCCTTTAGCTCACAAAACTTTGAAAAACTAATGCAGTTTATTAACGCATTAAGCAAAACCGAGCAAGAGTCTAAATTCCCGCCCACTTATTTAAATCGTAATATTAGTGATGTGCTATGCCATTTGCACCATTGGCATTTGATGATGAAGGAATGGCACGACATTGGAATGACAGGCAAAAAACCAGATATGCCTGCCAAAGGCTACACCTGGAAAACTACGCCTGAACTTAATGCGATTATTCAAAAGCAATATGAAAATACCCCTTTAGAAAAGTCAAAAGCTTTATTAAGCGATTCTTACCAGCAGATTCAAGACATTATTGGCCAATACAGCAACGATGAACTTTTTGAAAAGAAACGTTATAAATGGACGGGAACTACATCTTTAGGCGCTTATTTGATTTCGGCCACTAGCAGCCACTACGAATGGGCTTATAAATTGATAAAAAAGTGTTTAAATAGTATTTTGTGAATGATCTCCCAATACCCTTAAAACTTTAAATCAATGGTAAACCTAAGGAGTCTCCAAAATTTATATGTTTAAGATAGTTTTCAGTCAAATCTTATATGCCAAAACTTTACCTATATAACTACCTTTAACCCAACTATTAAATGTGTAAGTTTTGGCACATTCTCTTGCTTAGTCAAATTTCTTATTAGCACTCTATTTTGCTCTGGAACACCGCTTTGGTAAATATCTCCCATTCCAAAACCTAATGAAGTTGAAAAAGTTAACCACTTAACTATTCTTACATCTATGCCCGCCTGATACGATATAAAGTCATTTATATTAAACTCATTCCATCTCCTTCCTTTTTTATTATAATAATTATCAGATGTAACCGTATAATTCACTCGCTTCTTTTCAATCAGAAGGGTGTCTAAATACTGAAAAGATGAATCAATGAAAACACGATTTACATTATGGCCAGAGTACCATACTTTATTACTAATAACTGAAAAATTTACATCTACCAATCTATGCACTTTATAACTAAAACAAATGGCATTTTGCCGAATATACAGGTTAGTTAAATCAATATTTTCAATTGTATTTGTTGTTCTATAGGTATGTAACCAATCGTTTGTTTCGCCTGTAACCACACGCTCTTGCCCACTATAATTTATCAAAGAATTTGCACTTAATTCTAACACCCCAAATGCCATGCCAATCCTAGCTCTTTCACCTAAGCCTTTTAAAATAGAAAACTGTCTATATGGGCTAAAATCCCCTTTAAACAAATAACTTTGACCTATTTGAAATGACAAACTTAGATCAAGCTTTTTGTAAAAATCTGTTGCACTTTTTAGAACATTTTCAGAGCTATCATTTTTAAAAACTACGTCACTTCGATTGGCAATAACAGCGTTGCACAACAGCAAGGTAAAGCTTGTTACAATTAATAATTTTCTTATCATTTTTTTAATCTTTTAATATGTGAATAAACATGAACCCTAGTTCATTACAATTCCTACAATTTTATTGATACGCCCAATTGGGCAAATAGCCAATTTTGAGTAACACCGTTTTTTGTTTTTAGATAAAAATCAATATTATCTTTATCTGTATATATATGTTCCGAAGCAAAAACGCTACTTAAATTGCTCGTAAATTGAAAATTAGCATATAGCCTTCTATTAATTTCAAATATTGCACTAACCCCAATTGAAGCATAATTAAAAGCATTAAACCTTGGTAAAAGCTCAATATTATTGGTTTTTGTTTTACTAGAATTTCCTATTCTATTAAAAACAAAAACCCCTTCATTCAACACAAATAAACTGTCAATTTTTTCATCAAAATAGTTACTATTTGTTAGTGCAACAATATTATAATTCAAATTCACACCTAATTCTACTCCCTTTGCTATTTTAAAATATGTGTGTGCACCAATTTCAATTACACTAAAGCTATTTAGGTCTGCACTAATGTTAATCGAATGTATTTCTCTTACAGTTCTATTGGCAATAACATACTCATCAATTGCAGTATTTTGAAGGGTGTATTGAGGTATGTTACTTAATATATATGTATTGTACTTTAACGATATACCCCAATTGCTCTTCGCACTTGAAAAAGAACGATATTGACCACCGATAAAAAAGCTATTTGTTAAACCAACACCTCCGTTTAGACCTGTACTAATTAAAAAATTCCCTTTTCTAACATCTTTGACGCTATCACTCTTCGCCAAATATTTCGCTTTGCAAGGCAAAACAAAAACTAATAATATGATGATATATTTAATCCTTATTAGCATTACTAAAACCTATATGCAAAGCCGAATTTTAAATAATTAATTCTGTTAACCATCTGATTCGCTATAAAATCAGGGCCATATTCAGCAAAAGACAAATTCAAATTATTGACAAAGGGATTACCAAAACTACTCGACAACATTCCCGAAAAATTGATATGTTTAGTTATAGCATAGTCTAGCTTGATTTCAATTGAATTATAGCTTTTGAGCCTATACTCGGCTACATCCTGAATTCTTCCTAAATCTTTGTTTTTTTCTAAAACCCTATTATTTAGTTCGGTTTTAGTAACTAATCGATCATACTCGTAATTCTCAATAAAATCTTGACTGTAAAGCTGATTACTTACATAAAGGTGAGAAACTGAATTTTTGAAATAACAAATTCCTAAAGCAACTTTTGGGGTTGCCTGATACATAAGATTAACTCCTAATTGACTTACGCCTAACCTATTCACAGAAAAATACTCGTTATACTCTCTGGTTTCAATTAAAGTATTAGCTCCTTGAGAAGTAACACTGTATGGTTTGGTAATATTGGCATTATATGTAATAAAATCGTTTAAGCTTAAAAAGCTGTGGCCAAACTGCACTCCTATTAGCAGCTTATTTTTTACTAACCTGTTTAAGCCCAAGTAATAATAACCCGCTAAATTTACACTCTGCATGGCTGTAAGTCCGGCTCCAATATCTAAAAAATAGACTTTAAGCTTCGTTTTTTCCTTTATCTTAATGGGTCTTATTATTTCATCATCAGCTTTAAATTCATTGGCCTTTGCAAACACACTATCATTTTGTATTGAATCATGCATCTCATTAATTACTAATAAACTATCATCGAGAATTGGTTCATTTTGCCCCAAATAACCACTATACTCTTTATAAGAGTCGTCATTTGTATTTTTTAAGCTAGAAAACTCATTATTATTCTCATTGCTATTAAATAGGCTTGATTCTGAATTAATAACTCCATTATTCTCTAAATCTA
>JBMYOR010000431.1:0-3342 GCA_049599535.1 Bacteroidia bacterium
TCAATAGCTTATCGCTACTCTTATTGTAAATACTAAAAACTTCGGTGGCCGAACCTACTGTGGTAAAAACGGTATCAAATATCACTGAATCCGTTTCAAACTCAAGGTTATTGAGATCAGTTATGGTATTACCATCACTTTGGCACGACCATGTAAATGCTAAGGCAGGTAATAATAAAATGATAAGTTGGTATTTCATTTTCATTGTGGGCTCAAACGAATAAAGACTGCAAATATTACGTATTCATTCTGCTGCGGCCAGAGTAGCTATGTTTATTTTACAATTTGGATTGCTTTTTAGTAAGGCATTTGCAGCACTTTCAAAAGTGGCCCCAGTGGTGGTTACATCATCTACCAATAAAATGTTTTTGTATTCAAATGGTTTGCATGTAAAAGCTCCACTTACATTTTTTTGTCGCGCGGCGCGGTCTTTTTTAGTTTGCGTTTCTGTAAATTTTACTCTTTTAAGGCTTTTAATGTCCATGCTAGTTTTTAATCCTTTTGAAATACCTATGCACAGCATAGTGCTCTGATTGTAGCCTCTTATTTTTAGTTTTTTAGGGTGTAGTGGTATGGGGATTATGGCGTCTATTTGATTGGCCCACACTGCCTTTTTTAAATCATAAGCAAAATAATAGCCCAACATAACGCCTAGTTGTTTTTGAGAATTGTACTTTAAGTTATGAAGAAAGTTTTGCGTAATTGAGTCTTTTCTAAAATGCAAAAAGCTGGTGGCTCTGTTGAGCGGAACCCGTGCATAAAAGATTTTTTCGAGCGGATTGCCTTTAAAATTTTGCCAATTGGTTTTGGGTAACGTAGCCAAACAAATTGCGCAAATATTTTTCTCGTTGCTGTTTAATATATTTTCGCAACCGCAACATGTTTCAGGAAACAAAAGATTAATTACAGCATTTGTAGCATCAAGCACCAGTTTTTTCATAATTACAGTGACATTTGCCCGTCTAAAATAATAATTAGTTGTCAAAATTCAAGTTTACACTAAAAGAATTAAGGTCGGTTGACTCAACAAATAATTATTTAAGAAATCTTGATTTTACAAAATTGCCCAATGGTTATTGCGTATTGGCCAACCAACAGTTGAGTGGCAAAGGGCAAAGGGGCAAGGTTTGGAAAACTAATGCCGGCGAAAATCTCACTTTTTCTTTTTTCTTAAAAAATGCAGATATACCGCCAAGTGATCAATTTAAACTTTTACAGCTAATAAGCTTATCGGTACTTAATACGGTGCAAAAACTTACCGGTGCGGTGGCTAAAATCAAATGGCCAAATGATATTATGGTAGGTAATCAAAAAATTGCCGGAATTCTAATTGAAAACTTTATACAATCAGGTACGCTTAACTCAGTAATTGGTATTGGTCTAAATGTAAACCAAAAGCAATTTGAAAATTATAGTCCGCAAGCCACAAGCTTAAGTTCCCTTAGCGGCTATGATTTCAATTTAAAAATGGTGTTGTCTTTTTTTGAACATGAGTTTTTAAAGCTTTTTGATAAGCTAACACCAGCTTTTGGACAACTAGATTATCAGTACCGAAATCAACTATATGCTTTAGGAGAAATGCATGCTTTTGAAACATCAAAAGGTAAATACATGGTATCTGAAGTGATTGGCATTGACCGTTTCGGACGTTTGATTATTAATGTAGATGGTATACCAACAGCTTTTTTAAACGGACAACTTAGGTGGGTTTTCTAATTAAATGGAGTTACAAAATCATTGAATTTTGGTGCTTCTTCATCTTTCTCAGAGATTATTGGGTCTTTTACCCCCCAATCAATATTCAGTTGGGAATCGTTCCAGTAAATTGAGCCTTCGCTCTCTTTATTGTAGTAATTACCACATTTGTATTGAAAAACGGTGTCTTCTTCAAGAGTTACAAAGCCGTGTGCAAAACCTTTTGGAATCAGTAGCTGATGCATATTTTTAGTGCTTAGTAATTGTTTTACATGTTGGCCGTAGGTTGGTGAGTTGGCTCTAATATCAACCGCAACATCTAATACAGCCCCTTGTACTACTTTAACTAGTTTGGCCTGAGAAAAAGGTGGTGCCTGAAAATGCAAGCCTCTTAAAATCCCTTTGCCAGATAAAGATTGGTTGTCTTGCACAAAATTGATGTTTATACCTAAGTCCTTTAATGCGCTTTCTCGGTAAGATTCCATAAAATATCCACGGTGATCTTTATAAACAGTTGGAATTATTAGTTTAACATCAGGTATTTCGGTAGCAACAATCTTCACGTTTTGGTTAACTTTTTGATTTTGGTCAAAATTACTTTTTGAATTAATAGAGGCTTAAAATTCCCAAAAAAAAATCTCAACTTCTTACTATTGCAGCAATATCTTTAATATTGAATGTTAATAAACTTTAAAGCACATTACATGAGAAAAATTTTACTGTTAAGTTTTATGCTTCCAGTAGCCGCATTTGCCCAAAATTTGGTGAATGGAAACAGTGAGTCAGCCAAAGCAAGCTGGCCAATAAATGGAGAAAAATCTATTGTTTCTCCCGTTGAAGTAATTGATAATCATAAGCCAAAAGGGCCTTCAACATCAAAAGCTGAATGGTTATACAAGGCTGTACAAATTGGCGAAACTCAATATGATTTACAAGTTAATAGCGCTTTGGCCAACCGTGTGCAAGTGCATAGCGATGGTTCTGTATCGGCAGTATTTACCATGGCGTCAGATCCGAGCCCATTCTTAACTAGAGGTACAGGTTATGCTCACTTTGATGGTTCAAATTGGAGCGATATGCCATTATCGAGACTTGAAGATGATAGATCAGGCTGGTGTAATATTGGTACTGTTGAAAAAGATGGTAACACCGTTGAGTTTGTAGTTTCTCACCATGCAAGTGCCGATGCAAATGCACAATCAGGTGGATTATATTTAATAATGAACGATGCTGTAGGTTCTAACAACTGGAGTATTGTTGAAAAATTAGAAGTTGGTGCCGATGGACCATTTTGGCCTAGAGCCGTAGGTAGTGGTTCGTATATTCATATTTATACAGCAGCCAATACTTCAACTTCAAAAACTATTGAAGGAATTAGAAGACCAAACAGTTATTACCGCTACGATGTAAGTACTTCTACCTGGTTAGATGAGCAAGTTATAATGGATGGCTACGCAGATTCAGTTGTTGCTTTTGGATGGTCTGATGCATATCAAATGGACGTTGACGGTGACAATATTGCAATAGTTACTGGTGGTTCTGGACAGACTATTTTCTTATTTAAATCAAATGACAATGGAGATTCTTGGACTACTACCGTTGTAGATGAGTTCCCGATTCCTGGGTTTGATGGTAATCAAGTTACCG
>JBMYOR010000432.1:0-3341 GCA_049599535.1 Bacteroidia bacterium
AAAAAAACTTGTATTTGGTAGTCGTTCAATTAAATGGGTGGATAGGGTTGTTGGGGGCCGTAGCAAAAAGTCAAAACTTTATTTTTTCGATTATTTCATTCATAGTGCGTGCGAATGAAATCGCCCGCTACAGATTAGAAACGATGGGATTAGTTCCATCGAAATGTCTTGTTGCATCATTACTGATACCGTTAAAGATTAACTGATTTACCTAATTTTCGTATCTCTTTTTAAGCGTTACTTGGTTGTTCTTGATTTTAAAAATCCACCCTTTTCTTCGTAAGCAACCTGAAGGGCAGTCACCCCAACCAATACTGAAATCAATTTCTACATGCCCTGGTTTTCGTCTTACTGAAATATTATCACCATCTCCAATGCATATTCCACTGCCTGAAGCGAATTCAATTCCTTCGATTTCATATAAATCATCAATAAGTTTTATTGGGTTTAATGCTTCTTCCAAATTAAAACTAACCCAATAGAAGTTGGGAAAAGAAGCCCAAAGCAGCTCAATACTTTCTACATTGTATTTCTCAACAAAGCTTTGAAGTCTAGGTAAACCATCAAAATTCATTTTACTAATTCTGCTGGGTAATATTACATGAGTATCTAGCTTTATAGTCAGGTGTTTGAACTCATGCGAACAATATTTTTTTATTGAATATTCGGAGAAAACGGTGTCCCTTTCAGGCAACTCAGAGTCATAAACCAGTTGAATCAGTTTAAGGTTATGGTCAATCTCTTTCTCATCAAACCTAGCTTCATTGTAGTTTTTATGGAGCTTATTGTTTGAGAATTCATCGTAATAGATTTGGCGTGCATCATCGTAATACTCTGATCTAATGAATTCATTAATTTCTGTATTTCTTGTATGATACTTTTCGCATGAACAAAGGGAAAAAGCAGCTAAACTGAGAAGGAGAATTTGTTTCATTAAAAATAATTGACACTCCTTAAAAACGATGTTATAAGTGCTTAAGTACAAGGATAAATAGATAATAAGTTTAAGTTAATACCCTAAAACAGGAGCCAACCATTTCTCAATTTCATCAACACTCATGCCTTTTCTGCTGGCATAATCTTCAACTTGGTCTTTTTTGATTTTACCAATTGGAAAATATTTGCTTTCAGGATGCGAGAAGTACAAACCGCTTACACTTGCCGCCGGATTCATGGCCATTGATTCAGTCAATGATACACCAATATTTTCTTCAACATTTAAAAGGTTAAATAAGGTGATTTTTTCTGTATGATCGGGCTGAGCAGGGTAGCCTGGAGCAGGTCTTATGCCAACATAGGTTTCTTTTATCAATTGGGCATTACTCATTTTTTCATCGCTGGCATATCCCCAAAACTCCTTTCGTACACGCTCATGTAAATACTCTGCAGTTGCCTCAGCCAAACGATCTGCCACTGCTTTTAACATAATTGAGCTGTAATCGTCTTGCGCTTTTTCAAAGCGTTCAATATGTCGTTCAATACCAATACCAGCGGTTACCACAAAGGCACCAATATAATCTTGAATTGTACTTTCTTTGGGGGCTATATAATCTGATAGTGCTAAGTTGGCAATGTCGGTGCCTTTTTTACCTTGTTGCCTTAGCGTATGCAGTTTGGCTGAGGTATCAGCTCTGCTTTCATCTTCATAGATTTCAATATCGTCATCAACAGCATTTGCAGGCCAAAGCCCAAGTACAGCATTTGCAGTAAGCCATTTCTCTTTTACAATTTTGGTGAGCATTTCTTGTGCATCGTTATATAGCTTGGTCGCTTCGGTTCCGTACTTCTTACTTGTCAAAATATCAGGAAACCGACCTTTGAGCTCCCAAGTTAAAAAGAATGGTGTCCAATCTATGTAATTTCTTAAGGTGTATAAATCAATGCCCTTAAATGTTTTTACACCGGTTGTATTTGGTGCTTTTATGTTTAGCGAATACCAATCAGTTACCAAGCTATTATCTCTTGCTACATCAATTGAAATTAAATTTTTGGCGGCTTGCCTTTTGCTATGCCCTTCGCGTAGCTGAATATACTCGTTGCGATATTTTACGGCAAATTCACTCGATTTTTCGCTTAGTAAACCGCTTAATACAGGCACCGATTTTGAAGCATCTAAAACATGAATTACAGGGCCTTTGCTATATTCAGGTTCAATTTTTACGGCCGTATGAATTTTTGAAGTGGTAGCACCACCAATTAATAATGGAATATCAAAGCCCTGACGCTCCATCTCTTTTGCTAGGTGTACCATTTCATCTAAAGATGGGGTAATTAAACCACTTAAACCAATAGCATCAACATTTTGCTTTTTCGCTTCTTCAAGAATTTTTTCAGGCGGTACCATTACGCCTAAATCAATAATATCGTAATTATTACATGCCATTACAACGCCCACTATATTTTTACCGATATCATGTACATCTCCCTTAACTGTGGCCATTAAAATTTTGCCTTTAGCTCGGCTGCTTGCATTTTTTTCAGCTTCTAAAAATGGTAGTAGATAGGCTACTCCTTTTTTCATTACACGGGCGCTTTTTACCACCTGAGGTAAAAACATTTTTCCCGATCCAAATAAATCACCTACCACATTCATGCCTTCCATTAAAGGCCCTTCAATTACCGATAAGGTTTTATCAAATTGATGTCGAGCTTCTTCAACATCGGTTTCAATAAATTCTAATATGCCATGAACCAATGAATGTGTCAATCGCTGCTGAACTGTACCCTCTCTCCATTTAAGGTCTTTTTCTTTTGACTTTGCTTCTCCCTTTACAGTTTCAGCAAATTCTAGCAATCGTTCTGTGGCATCATCTTTACGGTTTAGCAAAACATCTTCAACATGCTCAAGCAAATCTTTTGGAATTTCGTCATACACTTCAAGCATAGTAGGGTTAACTATTCCCATGTCCATTCCGTGCTTTATAGCATGATATAAAAAAGCAGAATGCATGGCTTCTCTAACTATATTATTCCCTCTAAAAGAGAAAGAAACATTACTTACTCCACCGCTTACTTTGGCACCAGGTAGGTTGTCTTTTATCCATTTAGTTGCTTTAAAAAAGTCAATTGCATTTTCACGGTGTTCCTCCATTCCGGTAGCAACCGGAAAAATATTTGGATCAAAAATGATGTCGCCTGGGTAAAAACCTACTTCATTTACTAAAATATTGTAACTGCGTTTGCAAATTTCAATTCTTCGATCATAATTATCGGCCTGGCCATCTTCGTCAAAAGCCATAACAATTACAGCTGCACCATACTTTCTCACTTGGTTAGCCTGTCTCTTAAACTCATCTTCGCCGCCTTTAAGGCTAATTGAGTTCACTACACATTTACCTTGA
>JBMYOR010000433.1:0-3325 GCA_049599535.1 Bacteroidia bacterium
GCTATAAAAAAACCAATAAACAAGGCTCACGTTTGGCAAAGGTAAAAGTGGTAAAATGTGGTGAAAATTCAAATATTGAAACCAAAACCAATTTACGTACTTCAGAGTGAGTTGACTCACCCTGTTTTATCCGGTATTTAAATTGTACAATTTAAAGAAGCAAAACACGGATAAACATTTAAAGTAAACGTTCGCTAAAAGTTATAAACCTAACAATAGTCATTTCTTAGCTATGCCTGCTTTGGCTATTTTAGCCCCAATTTAAAAAATAGCTAAAGTGGAACAAAAAGTATGTGTAATGGGCGCTGGATTGGTGGGTTCAATGTTGGCCACCCGGTTGGCTCAAAAAGGCTTTGATGTTGATCTTTACGAACGTAGAGTTGATCTTAGAAAACACGATATATCAGCTGGTAAATCAATAAACCTTGCTTTGAGTGATCGTGGTATAAAAGCGCTTGAAATGGTTGGCGCCGATGCCAAAATGCGCGAAATTTCAATTCCAATGCATGGGCGCTATCTACATGATATTGATGGCAAAACCAGCATTATGCCTTATGGAAAAGAAGGCCAATTTATAAATTCAATTTCGCGAGGCGACTTAAACGCACATTTACTTGATTTGGCTGAAAAAACAGGCAAGGTAAACATGAACTTTAACATGCCTTGTAAGGATTTAGATTTAGAAACAGGTACTGTTTCGTTTAAAGATGAATCTACCGGCAGCCTGATAACTAAAACCTATGATAAAGTTTTTGCTACGGATGGGGCCTTTTCTGTTGGTCGTGGTAAAATGATGAAGACTGATAGATTTAACTATTCGCAATACTATATAAGCAGCGGTTATAAAGAGCTTAGCATGCCACCGGTACCCAATACCAAATGGGCCATTGATAAGAACTACTTGCACATTTGGCCTCGAAAAGACTTTATGCTTATAGCACTTCCAAATCTTGATGGTAGTTTTACATGCACATTATTTATGCCATTTGAAGGAGAAGAAACCGCTTTTGAAAAGCTAAATTCAGATGATGAAGTAATGGCTTTCTTTAAAAAATACTTTGCCGATGCAGTACCGCATATGAGCACACTTATACAAGACTGGCACGATAATGCTACTTCATCATTAGTAACAGTAAAATCATCGCCTTGGAATTATAAAGATAAAGTTTTGCTTATGGGTGATGCTGCACATGCCATTGTACCTTTTTACGGCCAAGGCATGAATGCCGGCTTTGAAGACGTAAGTGTTTTCAATGATTTTATGGATAAATTCAGCGACTGGGATACCCTATTTAATGAATACAGCAAACATCGAGCTCCTGATGGGCAGGCCATTGCTGATTTAGCTATAAACAACTATACCGAAATGCGCGATTTGGTGGCCGACCCTCATTTTGTAAGAAAAAGAGCACTTAGCGGAAAAATAAACGATATTTTTCCTAACAAATGGCTCCCGCTTTATAGCATGGTTACTTTTAGCCACATGCGATATTCTGATGCACTAAACAAAGGGTATTGGCAAAATGATGTATTAGAAAAACTGGTAGCCAAGGGAATTGACGCAAACAGCAGTAATGACGAAATTAAAAGAGAAGCTGAAAAGTTTTTATAGACAAAGCCAATTAAAGTACATAAAAAAAGCCCCAAAAATGGGGCTTTTTTTATGATGCTATTTCTTTCTTTTCTATATCTTCAGGACCATGTGGTGGTAAGTTTTCGCTGGTATCGCTAGCTACTAATTCAGTGTTGTTATCATCATTTTCATTCCGATGCAGATTCTCATCGGCCCCGCTTGCATTTTTTAATTCAGCTCTGTAAAATAGCAAAATACCAAATACGCCTGCGGTAATTGAACTATCTGCTATATTAAAAATAGGTCTAAAAAATTCAAATCTTTCACCTCCCCAAAACGGAAGCCACTCGGGCAAAAAAGTATCGATTAATGGAAAATGAAGCATATCAACTACTCTTCCATGAAAAAGACTTGAGTAGCCACCCTCATCAGGTAAAAATTCGGCAACAGAGCTTATATGATAATTACTTTCTGAAAATAATACGCCATAAAACACCGAATCGATGATATTACCTACCGCTCCGGCAAATATTAGGGCTACCATCATTATATATCCGGTACGGTATTGGCCCGCTTTTTCTACAATTAATGAATATATGTACCAGCCCAAGATTCCAACGGCTACTAATCTAAATAAAGTAAGTGCCAATTTCCCGTATTCTCCACCAAATTCGGTTCCAAAAGCAAAACCGTTATTTTCAATAAAATGAAGTTCAAACCAATCACCTAAAACTGGTTTGGTATGTGTGTATACAAAGGTGGTTTTTACCCATATTTTTAACCACTGATCTATTATCAGCACAAATAATATGAGAAAAATGCTATTGAGCAGTTTCCTATTCAAAAGACTATTGTTGTTTATTTTTTGCTTCAATACTTAAAGTAGCATGCGGTACGGCTTTCAATCTTTCTTTTGAGATTAATTTGCCTGTTTCACGGCAAATACCATAAGTTTTATTTTGAATTCGTTGCAAGGCGCTTTCAAGATTTGTAATAAACTTTTGCTGGCGCTCAGCCAATTGGCTGGTTTGCTCTCGCTCTTGCACATCAGCGGCTTCTTCCATTAACTTTTGACCAGCCAAAGATTCAATAGCACCATCATCATTAGGGTTGTATAATGAATCTTGCAGGTACTTAAGCTCTTTACGTGCTTTCTCTAATTTTGTATCTATAATTTCCTTAAATTCTTCAAGGTCCTTATCGTTATATCTTAATTCTGACATGACTTAGATGTAAATTATTTTCTTTGAATGAAGATTTTCACCTCTTCACCTTCAATATCAAGTGATTCGGTAATCTGACTCAATTCATCCGCCAAAAGCAGCTCATTGGCCAGCGTTTCAGTGCAAATATACTCTCTAAATTGCTCTACCGATTGCTCTACTTTAGCCTTTCGCTCAAGTGTAATTTCAATCTTATCAGTTACTTCAAAACCAGAGTTTTTCCTGATATTTTGTATTCTATTCACTATTTCTCGAGCCACTCCTTCTTGTTCTAATTCGGCAGAGATGTTAACGTCAAGCGCAACAACCAAATTGCCCGAGTTTGCTACCATCCATCCTTCAATATCTTGACTTGCTATTTCAACATCATCAATTGCTAGATTAACAAATTCTCCGCCCAGTTCAAGTGAATACTCACCTTTTGACTCAAATTCGGCAATTTGACCTTGATTAAGAGCCGCTAGGGCAGGTTTTAAAAATTTAATCTTACCACCTAATTTGGGGCCTAACTTTTTAAAATCGGGCTTTA
>JBMYOR010000434.1:0-3318 GCA_049599535.1 Bacteroidia bacterium
CTGTAGGGAAATTGAGCTTGAAGTTTACATCTTGATATTCGGGCACGGCCAAGGTGCCAAATGAGATGCCCATAAACTTAAAAGCTTCTAGCGTTGAATATCTATAGTTTACTAAGTAAGAAGCCCTACTTCCCTTCTTAAGTGGTCCTTCAGCCATGGCTTCAATGCCATTAAAGCCTATTTGACCCAAAAACTCGTGCTTTGAGTTTGATCCATCTCTCAACCTCAAATCAAAAACTCCGGCGTAGGCATTTCCGTATTCGGCAGGAAAAGCGCCGCTAAAGAAATCAGAATTGTCGAGCACATTATTATTGAGAATTGAAATTGGCCCGCCCGAGCTTCCTAACAAAGCAAAATGGTTAGGATTTGGAATGTCCATTCCTTCAAGTCGGTAAAGCACGCCAAGCGATGAGTTGCCGCGAATTACCAAATCGTTTCGTGTATCATTGGCACCTTGCACCCCTGCAAAATTTTGCGCCATTCGGCTTACATCATTTAAGCTACCTGCATAGCGTTTTGAATTTTCTATTGAAAGCTGCCTTGCACTCACCGTGGCCAATTCATTATTTGGCTTGCCTTCATCTTTTTTCCCGATAATGGTTACTTCATTTGTGCGCATTACGGTTTCTTCCATAGCAATATTGAGTACCAGCTGCTTACCGCTGTTTACCTCAACATTGTTGAGTAAAACATCTTCGTAGCCCAAAAATTTCACCACTAGGGTATGCCTGCCTACGGGCACATTCTTTAATAGATACTCACCCATTGGGTTTGTTGTTGCACCAATTAATGGCTCAGTTTCAGTGATTATCACCGACGCCCCAATAAGTGGTTGCTCCGAGTTTTTATCGGTTATTCTACCTTTTATACTTGACGTTAGGTTTTGCCCCATGGCACTTTCGGCTAAAAGCCCCGACGTAATCATTAAAATGAAAATCAAGTTTTTCATACCCTACAAAAGTAAAGTTGACCATAAAGGTTCATGACTTTTTGTTCAAATCAAAACTTAAGTAATTCGCCACAACAGACAGTAAAAAAATGTTAAACCTAAGGCAGGTTTCGTTACTTGAGCATTCTAAAAATTTAACGGCTTGGCAAAAACTTCTCTCATTCTCGCTATTATGCAGAAAATTTTGGGATCAATAAAAATGACATCTTATAAAAGCAAACTCATAGTAACCCTAGTGCTTTGGGTCACTTTATCGTTTAATACGGCTGCATTTGATGCTCAAATGGGTTTTATTAAAAACAAAGGGCAGGTACAAACGGAATGTGATTACTATTTCAAATCCGGGCAATTTGCGGTGCTACTTTCAAATACAGGGGTTCGTTATGTGCAATTTCAAACTTTAAATGGCAATCAAAACGCTCACGGCATTAATATCACTTTTAAAAATGCAAACTCAGATTTGCTGTTGAAGGCTGAGCATTTCAAATCAACGGTTAATTTTTATCAAAACGGCAATGCCCAAAAAACAGCATCGTATTCAAAGGTGGTTTATGAAAACATTTACCCTAAAATAGACCTTCACTATTTTATTAGTTCGGGAGGTAAATTAAAATACGAATACCATGTAAAACCAGGTGGAAACCCTCAGCACATTTCAATGGTTTATAACGGATTTGATAAGCAACTATTTATTGACGACAATGGGCAGCTACAAATCCCAAATTCGCTGCAAACTATTACTGAGAAAGCACCAGTTTGTTTTGATAGTGAACAGAATAAAGTTACCGGAAAATACACCTTAAATGCTAGTGAACTAGGTTTTGAAATTGCAGAATATAACAAAGCAAATACGCTAATTATTGATCCCTATATTGAATGGTCAACCTTTTTGGGTGGACAAAGTTTTGATGAAGGCGTATCGTTAAGCCATGATCAACAACAAAACTTATATGTTGTAGGCAACACTTTTAGTGCTGATCTCAATGTAAGCGCAGGGGCGCATCAAAGCACTATAAGCGACTCTTCTGATGCCTTTATTAGTAAGTTTAACGAAAAAGGGAAGCTGATTTGGGCCACCTTTTTGGGCGGAAATAAACACGACTCAGCAGTAGCCATTAAAAGCACCTTAAAAGGAGATTTTTTTGTATTGCTCAACACCTATAGTAATAACTTACCAGTAGGCAATAATGCATTTCAAAAACAGAATAATGGCGGTAAAGAAAGCTATTTGGCCAAGTTTGACAGCTCAGGCGTACTTAAATGGGCCACCTATTTAGGCGGTAAAAAGCTTGAAAATGCCAAAGCTTTGCACCTTGTAAGAGATAGCATTATGTACTTAACCGGCTTTAGCACAAGTACCGATTTTCCTACCACTACTAATGCACACCAAACCACCATTAGTGGCGATACCGATGCCTTTATTATGAAACTTGATACTTCAGGTGCTATAAAATGGTCAACCTACTATGGCGGCAAAGGCAGCGATGCTTTTAATGCCTTGTGCGCTTCTGACAGCTTTGCATCAAGAATATATCTCGCGGGTTTTACTACGAGCACCAATATTGATAGCCTTAGTAAAGTTGTGCAAGACACTTTAACCGGAAAAACCGATGCGCTGATTGCCTGCTTTGCTGAAAATGGTAGTCTAATATGGAACAGCTATTTCGGTGGTGATAAATTTGATATGGCCACAGGAATAGCTTCAAACCACAAAGGTCAAATTGTGGTAATTGGCAAAACCGCTACCACAGATACCACACAGCTGCCCGTAAATACGCCCGACTCGTTTCAATTAGAACATGGTGGCGGTAAAATGGATGGATTTGTGCTTGGTTTAAATGGCATTGGTCAAAAGCAATTTTTCACCTTTTATGGTGGAAGTAGTGAAGAAGAGATGAACTCGATTGACTTTTACCTGTATGCCTATTTGATCACAGGCAATACACAAAGCAACGATTTATATATAAATCATCACGGCAATAGAAAAACCATGTTACAGTCAAGAAATAAAGGTGCAAATGATGGCTTTTATTTTGCCCTTGACACTAATGCCAGATTTATGACCGGTAGTTATATTGGTGGTAATAATAATGAAAAACTAAATCACGGAATTTTTTATAATGGGGCTCAAAGCTTTACAGGTAAGAGCTCTAGTAGCACCTTTCCAATTACCGATTCGGCTGAGCAAAAGTTTTTAATGGGCACAAACGACATGGTGCTCACCACCCTTTGTGGTGATGTTTTTAAACGAATTGGGCCATATACTTGTAGAGACAGAGAGCGAATAGGATCAATTTGGGGCGATGAGTTTACTGGATACTTCAAAAAAAAATACCGTTGGCAAAGGCGAACCCTATTTGATTGGCAAG
>JBMYOR010000435.1:0-3318 GCA_049599535.1 Bacteroidia bacterium
AAAATCATTCGTAACTGGCTATCAGCTATTTCGCCTTCTAAAAACAGCTCTTGAATGGCAATGCTACTAGGTCCGCTTTCTATTTTGGGTAATCGCTCTTGCTCTGCATTTAACTTGCGTAACAAATCAAGTGCTCTGTTTTTAGCCGCTTGGGTTAGCCAAGCTTCGGGGTTTTCTGGCATTGCTTTGTTCCAAGCTTTCATTGCGGTAATAAAAGTATCTTGCACGGCATCTTCTATCATCTCAAGATGCTCAAACCCGAATATTCGTGTAAGAATAGCAACCATCTTTCCGTGCTGATGCCTAAAAAGATGGTCTACTACGTTTTGTTGGATCATCTGTCAAACACCATTATTTCGCGCACTTCAACCGTGCCGCCTAAATCGTAATCAGGATAATCCTGAGCAATATCAATGGCGTGTTCAAAATCTCTGGCTTCAACGGTATAATAGCCCCCAATAAGCTCCTTTAATTCTGTTGAAGACCTATCGGTTACAGTTCTATCAGGTCCACTAATTTGTTTTACGGTATCGGTTAAGGCTTCGCCACCAACATAAACATTGTTGGCGCGCATTTTCTCAGCCCAGCCAAACCATTTACCCATTCTATTCTGAATTTCTTCTGGCGAAAGGTTTAAATCAGCGTAGCTTTCGCTTAAGAATACTAACATATACTTTTTCATATTTTTAGTTTTGTATGTTTTAAATGTAATTAAAAAAATAATACCCCTAATGCCTAGTTTTCAAATCTACATATCAACCATTTCTTGAAGCTCAAGGGTGGCACCAGGAGCTTGCAAATGCGGATGATCTGAACAAATGGTTTTTAAGACATCAATATTTTCGGCTTGCAAAATTGAATAGCCGCCTACTTCGGTATTTCCGGTTTTCCATGTTTTGCCATTATTACTGCTGGTTGGGTTTATTAACGGAGCTCCAAAATCTACTATAGCGTGATCTACCTTATTTTTCCAAGCCATCCATTCGGCCATTATGGCGTCGCGTTGTTCGTTTGTAATGTTTGCCATCTCTGCATTGTCTTGTGCCGGTGAATAATAAATTGCTAAAAACTTTTTCATTTTGTTTGATTTTTAAATGATTTACAACCATGTAACGAGACCGAGCATTACGGAGGGGACACTTTTTAATAAAATATTTTCTTATGCATTATTATTCTGCTCTCATGGTGCATTAATGGTAGTTTAACAGTGCCGTAACTCTCTTTACGGCAGCATACAATTTTAAATTGAATTAACCCGTTAGTTGCCGCATGAAATGGTTATTAACCTTTTTTGCCCTATTTACAACAATAGCAGTATTTGCACAACAAAAACATAATAACTGGCTATCCCTTACACTCTCTCCATCATCAACAAAAAATACTGGCCATTTTGCACATAACGAGTTTTACAGTGAGTTTAAAAGGCTACCGAGTTTATTTGGTGGAGTTGAGTTTAGCAAATCTGTAAAACCCAACCTATTATTACAAACTGGTTTAAACTTGCAAAACTTTCGGTTTTATGAGCGCGGCACAACTGAGGGTAATAACAAAATACATGAATACACTGAAAACTTCTGGTACATTAGCTTACCAATCAATTTGATTTTTAAACCCAGCGAATATTACTTAGGTGCAGGCTTAACTATTTCTCGTTTTTTGCAAAGGCGACAAGTGGTTGAAGGTACTTTGAATATTATAAACCAACCCGCATTTAAAGGCACGCTAAATAATGCGGACTATTGGATGCAAGGAATAAATATTAAAGCGGGTAGAACATGGAACATTAGTAAACGCCATTCGGTATTTTTTGAAGTTTATGGATTACTAAATCAGCCTACCTTTAGCAGCCAAGGTTTTAATGCTTTTGGCGTGAATATTGGGTTCATGTACGGCTACTCAATAAAATCTACTGCCCGCAGTTGAAAATCATTAGTTATTGCTCAAATAAATGGCCTTAGGTATATAATAAAACCTAACGCCCAAAATTCAGGGCTCCGTTTTATGTAGTGGGTAAATGGTTTTGCACACTGTGGCCTTGCCCCATAGCCAACCTTTTATCTAAGCAGAAAAGAAAGCTTAACCCCTACTATTATCAATTATTAATCGATTTATGGTGATGGTAAGGGTAATTATTACCACCCATTATTAACGATAAAAACCCAAAATTCAATAACATTTTATGTAAGTTAAAATAAAAAATCAACTTACATAAATAGTCTGTGTCCGGTATTTTTAACCATTCTGATTTTATTTGTATTAATAAATATTTAAATTTATAATGCTCACATTACTTCTCTAAACAGAATACACATGTATCTTTTTTCTCGAATAATTCTCTTTATTATATTTTTTATTACTTTTTACGTAAACCCTACGTATGCCCAAAACCTAATCAAAAATCCGAGTTTTGAAAATCTCTCATCACTACCCAATTCAGTAGGGCAGGTAAACAAGGCCAAAAAATGGGAGCACGCAGTTACAAGTCCTGATTTATTTCACCAAGTTTCATTTCCAACTTTTAACTCACAACCCCATTTAGGGGGCGCACATACAGGCAAAGCATTTATTGGTATGGTAGTGCTGCCAATAACCAATGGCATTATAGCAGAGTCAATTATGCAAAATATCTCTGATAATTCTATAGTGAAAAATCGAGTTTACACTTTTAAGGTATATGCTAAAAGAACCATTGACGGCGGTTTGTATGCCAATCCTTGCTCTAAACTAGAACTTTACGGATTTGAAACCTTGCCAAATAATGTACCTACCACTGGTACTCATATATCCGACATAGAAAATTCGGTGCTCCTATGGTCTTCAAATCAAAAGGTTAGCTCAATAGAATGGAGCCTGTTTGGTGGCTGCTTTATGGCGCCTGAAAACATCAACCACATTGTAATTACCCAGGCCAAATCAACAAATTGCGAGGCTTATATATTTATTGACGATGTGAGTATAACCCTTGCCGATACAACTGGTGCAATAAAATTAGATACGGCAATATGTGAAGGTGAAACTCTTGAGCTAAACACAAACCCAAAATATAAAGGCTGGGAATATGGCTGGAACACAGGCTTAAGAACAGAAAAAATTGCGGTAACCGATTCCGGCACATATTGGGTTACCCATTATGATTCTAATTTTTGCGAAACCTAAACTGACTCCTTTGTTGTAGAAATTATTAGAAAACCAAAAGTAGAACTACCGGCTGACACCCAACTATGCAGCTACGACACGCTTTTATTAAGCTATAAAAACCCACATGCTACACATACATGGAACAGTATATTTAGCGATGAAGAATATGCTCTCAAATAT
>JBMYOR010000436.1:0-3315 GCA_049599535.1 Bacteroidia bacterium
GGATTATCGCTTCTCACAGGATTTGGGAACAGAGACACTTGGGTTCTTAGCTCAACTTTAGTTTCAAAGTCATTGGCTAAAGAGTCTTCGCTATTATCAATAGGCTTCCAAATTTCTTTTAAGGTGGAGTCAGGTTTAGTGTAATAGGCAATTTGGTTATTTGTGCTGTCTTCTATTTCAGCTGAAGCAAATAAGGCATATTCAGTTGAATCTGTTTCAAATACCTTGATGGAGTCTTTTGAGAATGGATTTAGACAAACATAGCCATTGATGTAACCCCCATTGAATGGACGATTTGGATCTCTAGGAGCCAATTCAAAGTGCTGCCCTAGGTATTTGCCTTCATTCATATAATTATCAGCTAAGTATAATGTTTTACCATTGGCGCTTGATAATTGTCCGCCAAAATTGCTGTAATGCCAACCCGAGCTTCCAACCTTTTTACGCTCTAATATATTTCCATTCTTATCTAGTTTTAATAGGTAGTTTCTAGCCATATTTTGGTAATACGGGTAGCATATTGAGTCTCCTCTTGAATGAATAAATGAGCTTTTGCCTTGCACAAAAACTAAGGCGGTATAAGTGCCATCTGCCATTTCTTCAATATCAATAAAATTGCATTTCATGTCGGCCTTAATGCATAAATACCAATCTATTTCACCATTATCTTTAAGCTTGCATAGGGCTTTTAGCTGTCCCCTGCGGTAATGCGAAAACCGTTTGCCATTTAGCTCAATGTCTTTTCTAATTTTACTTGTGGCATAATAAGGCTGCACCAAATGAAAATTCTCTGCTTTCGCCGCGAATACTCTTCCATGACTCCCCATAATGCCTGAAACAGTACTGGGTTCTCGATTGAGTAGTTTTCCGGTTTTTGAAGAAAATATGTAGCGGCTTACCACAAATTGTTCTTCATTTTTGAATTTATCTAATTCCTTGATTTCTTTTCGTGTACCGTCAAGGTATAGAAAGAAGTACCAATGCCGTTGGACCAAAGCCTCTACGCAAATATCACCTTTGTCGGTCAGCCAAAAATCACTTGGGCTAAAATCATCGCCTGATCTTGTTATCCATTCAATTTTGCCCGCTTTATTAATCTTGGCCAAAACAAACTTGTGGCGGCCAATGAAATATTCTTTGCGGTTTTGTTCAAATAAAATATCGTCAAAAACTAAGGTGTGGGTGGGGGTATAAACCCAAGTATAAGCGTTGCCCTCATTATCACAAACAATCTTTTTGCAAAATGCATTATCCCAACTCAATCCAGTTTTAACCCAAAGTAGCTCGCCGGTGTAGGTGTATTTGGCAATAAAAAACCGATGCAGGCTGCGTTTATAGCTTTCCATCATTTCAAAAGGAATGTACTTGCTCGTGCCATCGGTGCTTGAGAAAAGCGCATCGTGCTTAAAGCTGCCCCCTATGTAGTAATTGTTTTCGCTGTCAATTTCAAGACTGTGCGCATAAATGGCATCTTGGCTTTTTATGGTTAGGTGCCAATTCATTACACCTTGAGTATTGTATTGGCAAATGTGCATATTGGGGTAGCCGAGCAAGGTGTCATTGCCTTCAACTATTATGCTTGCTCCCTTGGTTTGAATTACACCGCCAGCTTTTTGATCAATGCCCGATATTACCAAGGCATTGCCCATTTTATCAGCCTTTAGTTGACTAATGCGTACATTTTTATCTCCACGCTGCTGCGCCAGCCAACTCTCTTGCGCCCAACACACATTGCATACGCCAGAAATTAATAGGACAAAAAAAATGCGCATCATTTTCATGTCATAAATATGCGAATTTGCATTGACATGAAAACGATGCGCTTTATAAGTGAGCTTAATAAAAGCAGCTTACCTTGCTTGCATCTTGCTCACCATGGTGCTTACTTTGGCTTTTACCTTATCTGCCGCAAGCCCAATGGCTTTTTCTTTAGTATCGCTATTGCTCGAAACCATTACCGGCTGACGATTTTCAACTCTTGCTTCTATTTTACATTGAATATCATCCGCTCCGCTTTTTTCAGCATTTTGGTCAGATAAGTGTACTTCAATTCTTGTAATATGATTGGCTAAGTGCTTTAAGGTGCTTTTAAGCTTTTCATTTACAAATTGTTCAAGGGCCTGATTGCCATCTATATGCTTATCGGTATTGAGTAGTATGTTCATTTTGCGAGTTTTATTAATTCATTCAAAGTTAATCATAGCCATTTTAAAAGTGGTATTAGTGAACTTTGATGCTCCACAATTCAACATAATTTTATCTAAATCTTTATTCTAGCTTATTGTTTAAAACCACCATGAGCCCGCATGGATTTAACGTGATATTGAGCGGGTGGTAATTTCTTTAGAATTTGTTCATGTGGATTAAATAAAGGGTTTTAGGTTTTAAGGCGGTAGATAAAGCTTAAAGCGAAATGGCCGCACTTTTCGTTTGTACTGATATCATAAATGCCAAATTTCAATATATTCGGCTTAACAATGAAGGGAGTTTTTGAAAAGACAAAATTTGTAGCTTTTTTAATAGCGTTATTGCTAACAGTAACTCTTTATGGCCAAAAGCCATTGCCTCAACCTGCGGTAAACAATTTGGGATGCAATTGGGGTTATAAAGTAGGTGATAAATGGCTAGTTGAACCCATATTTGATATAGCCAATGCCTTCTCTTATGCCGACTCAGTAGCCATAGTGCGTTTGGGCGAGTATTATGGGATGATTGATCTTAATGGCAAAATGCTCATTGATTTAGAAGCGGATGAAATCCATTTGTTAGGTAAGACGCGTTATTCTTACAATAATGTAATAAACGGATATTATGTAGTTAAAAAAGGAGATTCTGTTGGTCTTTATTCCGTTTCGGCTAAAAAAATGATGTTTAAACTAATTGCTAATGAGATTAAAACATGGCATAAACCAGATAGCCTGCTAAAATTAGAGTATCAATCAAAGCAAAAAGACCCAAGTTCAGGAAGGGTTTATGTTACCAAATTGATTGGTATAGCCAATTTAAACGATGTTTTAATCTATCCGAGTACTGAATATCTAGCCCCAACCGGTAACCATGCCTATGTTTTTAGCCGAAACGAGCAGTATTATTTAGCAAGTGATAAAGGAAAACAACTTAGTCAAAAGGGTTACGACTTTATTTTACCCTACTGGCAAAACGGGTTTTACGTAGTTGAGAAAAATGGATATCAAGGCTTAATTGATGATAAGGGAAATGAAGTGCTGTTGCCCGAATGGTATTTATACAATTTTGGGAGTGATTACAAAAGGCCATCAAACCATGTGAGTTCACTTAATTATAATAGGTATTTGA
>JBMYOR010000437.1:0-3313 GCA_049599535.1 Bacteroidia bacterium
ACACTTGAGGCATTAATTGATCCTAGTTACAATTCTTCTTTTACACTTCCGAAATTCAATTTTCATCTCCGTACCATAAAGTCATAATTAGTCATTTAAAAAAAACTACCCTATGGCAAATTAAAAAATTAAAAAGGATCTGAATATTCAGTATTAGTCGTTAAGCTGACATCAGTTAATGTTTTGAGAAAAGCAACTAAGTCCTTCTTATCATCTTCAGTTAGCATTAAACCGGTGGCTCTTGTTTGTTCCAATGCAGGATCAAGTGTAGCCGATGGCTTTAAGCCGTTATTATAATGATCAACAACTTCTTCTAATGATTCAAACCTACCATCGTGCATGTAAGGAGCTGTTAATTCAATATTTCGCAAACTGGTTACCTTAAATTTTCCCTTGTCTTTAGGATCTTTAGTAGCCTTCTCTCTGCCAAAATCTGCAAATTCACCATCGCCATCCAGTCCGTTGTTCATGTAAAGGTCATTTTCAAAGTTATTTCCAGAGTGGCAGTGAGCACAATCGGCACCTGATTGCTCAGGGAAAAACTGGTTGTATTCAGTAAAAAACAATTGCCTTCCGCGTTCTTCGCTTTCGCTTAATTCAGCTTCACCTGCAAGGTATTTATCGTATTTAGAGTTTACCGAAATTATTGAATTCATGAATTGCTCTAATGCAAGAGAGATTTTTTCTGATGTTATCTCATCGCTACCAAATGCTCTTGTAAACTGATCTCGGTAGTCTTCTATTTCGCTTAATTTCTTCACAACATTATCGAGGGTTTCATCCATCTCAAGTTCATCTTGTATTGGTAGCAAGGCCTGATCACGAAGTAAATGCGCTCTACCATCCCAAAAGAATTCATTGCCATGCCAAGCCATATTAAAAACACTCATTGCCTGCCTTTTGCCTTCTAGCCCGCGTACACCCAAACTAAACTTGGCTGTGTCAGTAAAGGCAAACTCCTGCATGTGGCAGGTGGCGCAAGATTGAGAACCATCTTTTGAAACCATTTTCTCATAAAATAACATTTTACCTAACTTAACTCCCTGAACCGTTAGCGCATTATCTTCAGCTATTTCGGGTTCTGGCAAAGCGCCGTAGTCAATTGCATAAGGTGTTTTATCCCATTCTACAGGGGTAGGTTCATCGCCCCCACAAGCTGCAATGAAGCAGGCTATAAAAAGGCTACTTAGAAATAAATATTTAGTTTTCATCTTTTTTAAATTCATTATTATTAATAAAATAATCGTCGGTTAACGATTGTAAAAAAGCAATTAATTGCGCCTTTTCATTTTCGCTTAACCCCAACGGTTTTAAAAGTTCGCTTTTGTTAAAATGGTTCTCACCTCCGTTATTATAATGATCTATAACTTCATCAAGAGTTGCCATAGATCCATCGTGCATGTAGGGAGCTGTTAAGGCTACATTACGTAAAGAAGGAACCTTAAATAATGCTTCATCTTTATCATTACCGGTCAACCTTTTTCTTCCAACATCGGAGTAATCAATGTACAATCCATTATTCTCAAAGGCATAATTGCTGAAGTTAAATCCTGAATGACAATTGCTACAACCCGTTTTATTGCTAAAAAACAACTCCATTCCCTTTTGTTGCTTCCTTGTTAATGCGTTATCATTTCCATTAAACGTATATTGATCGTATGGACTGTTACCACTAATAAGGCTCCTTTCAAAAGTTGCCAAAGCTCGAGTTATCACATAATAATCAGGTTCTCTATTAAAAGCTTTTTTACTTAAATCAATGTAAACAGGTATTTTCTTTAGCCTCTCTTCAATAAGCAAAATGTTGAAATCGAATTCGTTATGCTCTTGTATTGGAACTAATACCTGCATTTCAAGGCTTGGTACACCACCTTCTCTTGTAAAATAAGGCTGATAAGCTACATTGGCCAATGAAGGTGAATTTCTAGTACCTGGTCTATTTTTTACCCCATCGCTGAATGCCACATTATCGGCAAAAGCATATTCTTGCTTATGACACGAGTTGCAACTCTTTGTGCTATCAACTGACATTATTGGGTCGTAAAATAGCTTTTTACCTAACTTCCATTTGGCTATGGTAAAGGAGTTGTCTGCAGGAAACGGCACTTCCGGAAAACCAGCTGGAACATTTAGCTCGGATTCCTTAATGCTTGCCTGTGGTTCAAACTCCTGAATACAAGCTGTAAAACTTATTGCCGCTAGGTAGGTTAGTAACCGAAAAAACCAATATTTTGGCTTATAATTCATTTATTGAATCACAATTCGTTTTAAAGCTAAAACACCATTCTCACCTTCAATACGAGCCATGTAGAGCCCTTTTTGAAGGCTCAAAGTCGTTGTGCTTTGAGTCAATGATGATTTTAAAATTTCACGACCACTTAAATCGGTGATATTTAAATAGAGATTAGTGTTTAATACGTCTATCAATT
Source organism: Bacteroidia bacterium (assembly GCA_049599535.1). Lineage (GTDB taxonomy): Bacteria > Bacteroidota > Bacteroidia > CAILMK01 > JACPUW01 > JACPUW01. The sequence goes on from JBMYOR010000437.1 coordinate 2,430, forward strand.
GAAAATTGACTAATCCATTTGATGGATTAGGATATACGCTAAATGACTTGTTTAGCTCATATTCTTGGGCACTTAACACGTTGGTTTGACCATCCTGATTGGTGAAAACTTCATTCACGAAGTTTTCCAACAAGGTTATAGCTTCATTATAGTCACCATGCGTAATTACTCCGCTAGATACATTTATATTGGTTAAGGCCTTAGCATAGTCAGCGTTTAAATCTATTACTAGTGCTCCGTTTTCATCTGTAGCCTGTACAGGTAATTGACAAGCAAAATAGTTTTGATTCCCAAGAGCGTGAATTTCATATGTTTGGCTAAATGATTCACCCGACTTGCCTTCAAAGGCTACAAAGCGATAACCTGCAGCCCAGCCCCAGTGCATTGAAGGAAAACGAGGAGCTAGTGCATGACCTTCGGGCCATTGAGATGGGTCATCGTTGTTCTCAGGAGTATTGACACCAATATAAAATTTGATACCTTCAATTTCAGATACTTCATACTCTCCAAGCATAAACTGCCCTTCTTCATTAGCATCTACGAATAGATAAAGGTCTTCGCATTCAGTTTCTGAACCACCATCGTGTATAATACTTATTTGAGAAATGTAGTATTGAAGCCTGCCAACGTTAAACTCATTATCAAAGTTGTTGGTGCCAGTGGCTGATGTACTAAATGTGTTTTCTCCTAATAAATGGTTGATGTTTAGCTGCACTGAAGTTTGAGCATGTAAAGCACTTGTTGTAATTAATAATAGTATTGTTGATTGTAAAATTTACATCAAATCGTGAATCCCTATATTCTTTTATTTCATAGGTAATATTGACTTTATCATTACCTGAAGAACATGAGGAAATAAAAACAGTACAAGCAATTATGCAAAA
>JBMYOR010000438.1:0-3309 GCA_049599535.1 Bacteroidia bacterium
TTAATTTTTTTTTATATATCTTCAAAGTTTCTAAAAATAATTTTTTTTTTTTGAAATTTGATGCCATTAGATCACTAATAGAATATTTGAATTTATTGAAGATTTTAAACCTTAGTTGCTTTAACAAAGTAATTACCTTCTTTACCGCTATGCACAATCTGACCTGCATTGGTAGCGTAGCCAATATTATGAATCCATTCTAATTTAAATCCTGTTTTGTTGAGTAAATCTTTAATTTCAGGCACCGAAAAATAATGAACAAAGGCAATTTTTTTATACTCTAGCTTGCGGTAAAATACATCGCCAAGCTCATAACCAAACTCAGCCAAATTTTTATTTTCAAATGCCTTTTTGGCTTGTGGCCCCCATTCTTTTTCATTTTCGAGACTAAACAAATCAAAATAAAATGCCCCGCCTTTATGCAAGCACTTATTTATTTTTTGCAGGGTAACTTCTCGGCAAACCTTACAGGCTAAATGACCAAAAGCGTATAAAAAGGTAACCGAATCAAAAACATCGTCAAACGGAATTTGATCATTCACCCAATCTATGTTGTGGGTTTCAATACCGCGGCTATTGGCAATTTTGCACATTTCTGGGCTTATATCAACCCCCACAATATCATAATCTAAACCACTTTTTTCTCTTATGCTTAAGGCTCTTCTGCCGGTGCCAATGGCAATGTCAAGATGCTTTTTTACAGTATTTAGTTCAGCAAAATCTTTTGCAATTTGATTATCAATAGCTTCTGTATATTTTTTTCGGTTTTGATGAATCTCATCACCCTGATCGTATTTATCGGCATGCTCGCAAAAATATTCGCTGTTCATTTGATTAATACGTTTGCTATCAGGCTTAGGTATTACACTGCTTATTACATGGCTTTTGTGTTGGTTTAGCTCTTCATAGCTTACATATTTAAACGCATTACGCTTTACTTCTTTAAAATGTCCAGGTTTTTCAACCCAAAAAGCCGATTTAGCATTATCGCTAAGTACACCCACATCACCTGTTTTGGTATTAAAAATGCGCATACCATCAAAAGTGTGCAGCGCCGGATAATAAAAATGAATGCTTATTGCCCTTTGATTTTCATTATTATTTCTAAGTTTATGAATTACACCATCGGGTTCTGGCACTAAACCATTTTTAACATATCTATCAGTTGCAAACTCAACTAACTCACCATTATCTTCTCTGTAAAATACATTATCTAGCTCTCCTTCAACTATCCATACGTATCCAAATAAGCCTTTATGGTGGTGTATGGCACTTTCTACATTTGGGGGCCAACAAATCAAAACGCACTCAAAAGGATCCATGCTCAAAATATTTCTGCCATAGTCTCCCTTTTCAGTAGGCTCAATTACATGAGCACCATAATTGAGTTGCTCAAGGTCTACCCCTTTTATAAATTCTTTAAGTGATTTAAAAGTTACTTCTTTATTAAAAGATTTGATTTGATTTACGAGTTGCTCCACCTTAAAATGCCTTTGTGGCGAATTTAAGACTTGGTAGCTTAAAACGTTAGCAGAACCTTACTTGTAGGCCTAACATTTTTAAAATTGGTTTTTACTCAGTTTGCTACTAAAAAATGTGCCACATTAAAAAACTAAGAAGCAATACATACCCGCCCTTAACTATCTAATTGCCATTTAAAATGCTTTAGGCTCCAATTTTTAACCATTTATTTTAGCAACACTCCTATTGGGCAGTGGTCACTTTGCTTAGGCTCATTATCAATAAAAGCTTCTTTAACTCTTGGCAAAAGTGAATCTGATGCGGCGCAGTAATCAATACGCCAACCTTTATTATTGGCCCGAGCACTCGCTCTGTAGCTCCACCAAGAATACTTTTGGGTTTCTGGATTAAGGTGCCTAAAAGTATCGTGCATACCACTTTTATAAAACTTATCGAGCCAATCACGCTCTTCAGGCAAAAAGCCAGAGTTTTTCTTATTGCCTTTTGGGTTGTGAATATCAATATCGTGATTTGCAATATTGTAATCACCGCATAGCAATAGGTTGGGAATTTCTTTTCTTAACTCATTGATATAGTTATAGGTATAATCAAGAAATTCATATTTAATATCCTGCCTTATATCGCCACTAGTTCCTGACGGAAAGTATGCTGATATCACACTTAAATCTTCAAAATCGGCTCTAATAAAGCGCCCTTCGCTATCATACAATTCATTACCACAGCCATACTCTACATGCTTGGGTTCATTTTTAGCAAGCAGCCCTACTCCGCTATACCCTTTTTTCTCAGCCGAAAACCAGTAACACTTATAACCTAAGGCTTCAAAATCGGCAACATCAAACTGATCGGCATTGGCTTTAAGCTCTTGAAAACAGACTACATCAGCGTCTATCTCTTTTAAATAATCAAGCAACCCTTTTTTAATTGCCGCCCTAATTCCGTTAATATTATATGATATTATCTTCATTTCAATTGTTTTGGATTCAAAAATAGAATACCTTAGCCAACAGGTTCGAGTATTATTACAAGTTTAGGTTTAAGTTTTAAAAAGAAATTTTGAAGGTTTTACATACCAATAGAGCATTGGCAGAACTTTACACCCAAAAAATAAATGAGTTGGGTTGGGAGCTTACCAATAAAACTGAGAAGGCCAATATTATTAGCCTACGCACAAGCGGTATGTTTAAAGCATTAAGGCAAATACAACACCCCAATACTGTTTGGGGCATACCAATGGCTTTTCATTTGGTGGGTAAGCAAAATTTGTGGTTTCATATTCAAAAACTATATGGCAAAAAAAGAGCTACCTTAATTACGCCCAAAACCTATATTATTAAGCAAAAAGCAGATTTTGATGAATTAAAACATGACCTTGCAAATGGCATGAGCATTGTTTTAAAAACTAATAAACAACGAAGGCAAGGGCTTAAATTAGTTGAATCTAACTCAGAACTTGATCAAGAATTAACTGCTGAGCATGTAATTGCACAAACATTAAAAAAAGAAACTCTTGAATTTGACAATCGAAAATTTCACTTACGATTTTACTTAGCCATTAGTATAATAAATGGCAGTATACAAGCATATTTACACCCCAAATCAAGAGTAGTTTTTGCACAAAAAAACGCTGAGAACAATTATAATAAATACATTACGCAAAACGAGTATTACGATAATTCTCTTCCTCTTTTTGGATTTGATTTGGTTGGCAAAAAACTATTATCGCTTAACACATTAAGTAGAGTAAAAACTTTGCTCAAAGTAGCCTTAAAGCCCTACCTAAATTTATTAAGGCGCCACACAACTACTAATACTTGCTATTATGAT
>JBMYOR010000439.1:0-3308 GCA_049599535.1 Bacteroidia bacterium
ACCCTTTAAACTTAACTTCAGCATTTACAGTAACGTTAAAGTATCCGTTATTTTTTAAAAACGATGAGATTTTTGAAACAGACAAATCGGTTCCGCTTTTGGTGTAATAGCTTGGCGCTTCCCAAATGGTACCATTACCCTTTTGTTTTCTTTTACGCCAATTCTCTGTTACATACCAATTTCGTGTACGCACACGCCATATTCCAAAAATTCTAGTGTTGGTTTGCTCCACAACCAAGCCATTAATTTCTTCTCTATACTGAGCCGGAGCACCTTTAACCTTTATCTTCGTAACCAGTTGCTTATCTTTAGGCACATGCGTAAAAACAGTGCATGATGACATTATAAGCAGCAATAAAGGCAATATGAGTAAATGAATTCTGTTCAAGAGCTTTCTAAAAATCAGGTCAAACTTATTAAGTCATTAGGTATAAAAAAATACCGTTACAAACACAATTTATTTGTTGTCGAAGGTAAGAAGCTATTGGCCGAACTCACAAAAAGCAGTTTTACAATTAAGCAATCATTTGTAACAGAGATAGATACTAATATAAACCTACCCCATTGCAGCCTAATAAGCAACCATAGTTTACGGAGTGTAAGCCAGCTTACAAATCCGCATTTTGGCTTGGCATTGGTACAAATACCAAAAGCCCAAGAATTTATAAACGAACCAATAAACCTTGTATTAGACGGTATACAAGACCCCGGTAATTTGGGTACCATTATAAGACTTGCAGATTGGTATGGCCTAAATCAAATTACATGCACCAATAATTGTGTAGATGCGTTTAGCCCTAAAGTGGTGCAGGCAAGCATGGGCGGAATTTTTAGAATTAACCTGCTCGAAACAAGTGTTAACAAAATAAAATGGCTACCAAATGTTTACGGCGCTTTTATGAGCGGTACTGACCAAAATAAAGTAAAACATGAGTTTCCGTGCCAGATTGTAATTGGTAATGAAGGTAATGGGATTTCTGAATCTATTGAAAACCAATGCACGCAAAAAATTACAATTAAAAATTATGGCAATGCTGAATCGCTAAACGCTGCAATGGCTACCGGAATTATTTTAGATAGATTTAGAGAAAAGTTAAATCAGCAATAATTTTGATTTTGTATGCAAGCACGGCATTTATATATAATTCCCGCTTTAGTATTTGCTGTAGCCGCTGCATTTAAGTTTAATGATAATGATGCCCTTTATTGGATTGGTATTTTTTCATTTTTGACCTTGGCAAACATTTTAGCAGCAATTAATAAGCTCAACTATACCGTAATTATAAGCGGCTTTTTACTTTTTCTATTTTTAATTACCAAAGATTTTCCACCTATTGAAAAATGGGGCTTAACTACAGAAGAAGGCATTGAAATAATAAGTTTAATTATAGGCTGTAATTGGATGGGTTTGCTTGGCGTTTTAAAACTTTATAACGACGCATATAAATAGTTTCGCCCATTGACATACCCATAGATTTGTTAAAACCTGTAATAATAGTGCGCTCCAAAAGGCTAAATCTTAGAGAGCTTTCCGAAAACGATGCTGAATATTTTTATGATTTAAATTCGATTGAAAAAGTGTTGCGCTTTACTGGCGACAAACCTTTTAAATCAATTGATAAAGCCAGGCTTTTTTTAAAACAATATGTTAAAACTTATACCCTAAATAATATGGGTCGTTGGGCTGTAATTAAAAATTCAAATAACAGTTTTATTGGCTGGTGCGGACTAAAAAAGCACCACGACCAATTAATTGACCTTGGATTTAGATTTTATCCCAAATACTGGAATCAAGGATTTGCTACCGAAGCCGCCTACAAAAGCCTGCATTATGGATTTTCAAACCTAAACATTAAACGAATAATTGCTAATGTGCAACCCCAAAACAAGGCGAGTATTAGAGTAATTGAAAAATTAGGTTTTGAATATACTGGCACGTCAATTAAAAAAAGAGACACATGGAATTCGTATGTGATTGAAAAAGATAGATTTTTTGATTTACACTAAAAACCATGTTTTTATATCAAGTTTTACTTTTTGGATCTATTCAATTTTTAATGGGTAATAAAAATTACTCTTATCATCACAAAAACTATATTAATACCTGATAAAAAAGGATTTAAACCCTATTCTCACTTAGGCGAAAGGGATTGGGAAGGACAACCCAATAACGCATAAAACCATTTACCAATTAAATATAACTAAGCCCCACTTTTTTCATCTTCAGACATAAAAATTTATTTATAACCATCAGTATACTAATGCATTACATTTTTTATTTTATTTAAAGTAGGGGTATTATAATTTAAGGTTGTCTCATGAGCAAACAACAACAAATCATAATCATGAAACCTACCTTTTTCACATTAACTTTTGCACTAGTATTTTTATTTTCGGGTTTTAAGGCTATTGCTCACAAAGATTCATCCTTAATCAACAGACCTGCTCAACTAAGTTTTATTCCGCCATTAAGCACCAATGGTTTGCAAAGCGCCAAGGTCATAAACAATTTATCGCTAAATCTTTTTGCTGGTTATCAAGGCGGGCTCAATGGGCTTGAACTTGGTGGTTTTGCCAATGTAATTAGATACGATATGAAAGGTGCACAATTTGCCGGGTTTGGAAACACCGTATTTGGCAACTCATTAGGTGGCCAGTTTGGTGGGTTTTATAATATAAACTTAGGCTACACCAAAGGCGCTCAGTTTTCGGGCTTTATAAACGCAGTAGTAGATAGTATTGATGCTTTTCAGGCTGCAGGCTTTACTAATGTAACTACCAAAGGTGGCTCAGGTGCTCAAGTTGCAGGGTTTAACAACCTTAGTATTGGCCATTTTAATGGCGCCCAAATTGCAGGGTTTATGAATACAACAATTGGTGATTTAAGCGGTCCGCAAATAGGTGGTTTTACAAATGTGGCCATCGGAAATGTAAAGGGATTACAACTTAGCGGTTTTGCAAATGTGGCCACTGGTAATGTTTCTGGATCACAAATAAGCGGGTTTATAAATACTGCAAAACGCGTAAAAGGCAGTCAAATTGGATTTATTAATATAGCTGATACAGTTGATGGTGCTGCTATAGGGTTTTTAAGCTTGGTAAAAAAAGGCTATCATAAACTTGAAATTGAAGCCAACGAAACCTTTTATGCCCTAGCGAGCGCTAAACTCGGCACCCAAAAATTCTACAATATTTTTAGCTTTGGGTTTAGACCCACCAATAATCACGCTTACTGGGTTTATGGCTACGGGGTGGGCACTCAAATACCTTTAAGTCAAAAGCTCAATATCAATTTCGATCTTGAAAGC
>JBMYOR010000440.1:0-3303 GCA_049599535.1 Bacteroidia bacterium
CTCACTATACGATTGGATTCCTAATTAATTATTATGTAAATGGAGCCAATTTTTGGGGTTACTTTAAACTCCATATTAACCTAAGTATTATTATTGAATCAAATTATCCGTGTAAATTGTTGAGAACTTAATCTATAGGACACTTCTACAGTTAATCCATCGATTTAGTCTCCAAAAACAAACGCATTTAACGGGTACGTCTTTAGAAAAGTTCTAATCCGAACTCAGGTTTTAATAAAAGCACAAAACTTATTTAACGCCTTTATTCAAATTGGTAAGAGCAGAGCGCATAGTTTAAACTGGAATGTAATTGGTCAAATCAATTGGTTGAATTTGTTGATGTAAATCTATTAGGTTCATTTAAAACCTGAAACTTATAATCTCATACTAACCCTAAAATTGTGTCTCAGTTTTTTAGACAGTTTTAGTTTTCGCCTTGATTTTGTAATAAAAAAAACGGCTGCATTTTAGTGCAGCCGTTAATTATGATTCTAATTTCAAATTTATCTCTGTAGAATTACAGTTTTTATAGCCACTGAATCATTTGATATCATTTTTACAAAGTAGACACCTGTTTTTAATTCAGAACTAGTTTCGAGCAAAGAGTATTGGTATTTGCCTTTTAATAAATTCTCATCTACTGGTGTTTTAACCAATTGTCCAACTTCATTAAATATTTGAATTTGAACATGTCCATCATTCAGTATCTCAAATTCACCAATTAAGTGTTCTTTAAATGGATTTGGGTATACAGAAAAGTCGATCTCGTTCTGAGAGTTCCATGAAATTGAATTGCCTTTGATTACAACTTCCCTTTCAGAAACCGTTTTACATCCGTTTGGTGTGGTTACCTCTAATACCACTTTATATGTACCATCACTAGAATATGTATGGCTCGGGTTATAATCTGTACTCGAGTTTCCATCTCCAAATTTCCATTCAAAAGAGTTGATATTACTATCGATTGGTTCAAATGATATTTCTCTATTACCTAAACCAATAAATGTAAATGAACTATCTGCGTATGGATATATAGTGATGAGTTTATAGGTTGAGTCTGCACAATCGCCTTCTCTTGCTTCAAAACCAATAGGGTATTCGCCTGCTTTAGCATAGTATTTCTGCGGGTCTCGTTGGGTTGAAAAGCTTCCATCAAAAAATGCCCATCTAAAGGTTAAGTTAGAGTTTTTAGTTTGATTGGTAAACTGCACTTTAGATCTAGCGCAAGCATTATTATAAGTAAAGTCTAAATTTTTAGGGCCTTCTGCCACGGTAATTTTCTTACTTAATGTGTCAGAACATCCTGTACTGGCAAAACCGGTTACTTTAACTTGGTATGTGCCAGTGTTGGCATACAGGTGCGAGGTGTTGTAAGCTGAGTCAATTGCAGAATTATCTCCAAAATTCCATAAATAATAAGTACCAGTGTTTTGGGTAGAAAGATTCATAAAAATACTGGAGTCGCCTAGGCAAGCACCTTGAATATTGAAATCAATTTCAGGCTTGTTTATAGGATTTACTGTTTGTGTTATTGAATCTTTACATCCTTTATCAGAAGTGGCAATTAGTTTTACATCGTATAAACCGAGTGTGCTATACACGTTTTTACCGTTATTTATGGTTGATTCGTTTCCGTCTCCAAAACTCCATTGATAAGTTGCTGTTCCGCTTTTAATCTCAGAATTATTGGTAAAATAGGTGGTGTCTCGTTCGCAGGCATTATTAAAACTAAATGATGCTACGGGCACAGATTCAAATATTATTTGCTGCTCTGACGTGTCAATACAGTTATTGCTATTTGTTACGGTTAATAAAACCTGATGTGGGCCAGTGGTACCGAAAGTATAACTAGGGTTTGGTGTTGTGCTGGCATTTGATCCGTTGAATAACCATTGTTGTGATGTAATGCTTGAACTAGGAGTTGAAGTATTTGTAAATGAAACCGGCTTGTCAGGGCAAGAACCTGAATAAGTAAATTGGGCATTTGGTTTCTCAAATATTTCTACCTGTTGGGTAAGTGAATCTGAGCAACCAAGGTTACTTAATACTTTTAATTTAATATCAAAAGTTCCTGAGTTAGCTATGGCATATGTAGGGTTTTTGGCAACCGATGAGTTCGAATTATCAAAAGTCCATATATAGCTTAAGGTTCCTGAGCCTATTGCAGTAGTATTATTAATGTTTAACTCGTCAAGTGCGCAAGTATCATTTACCGTGTATGCAATATTCGGAACTTCGTTAACCTTTAAGGCCTTGCTCAGCGATTCTTGACAAAAGTTGTTTGAAGTAGCGGTTAGCTTTACAGTATAGTTATCGGCCTTTTTATAGGTATATGTTGGGTTTGATTGTGTACTGCTAAAACCATCACCAAAAGTCCAAGTATAATTCATAGATCCTGTAGAGATACTTGATCCATTTTTAAAATCAACTGAAGCTCCAAAACAAACATCATTTGCAATAAAGTCAACTTTTGGTACTTCGTAAATATCTATTGATTTACTGCTTGAGTCAATACAGCCTTTGTTTGATATAGCTATTAAACTTACATCATATTGGCCGTGAGCATTGTAATTGTGTTTAGGGTTTTGTGCAGTAGCCTTATTACCATCTTTAAAGTTCCATTCAAAACTTGAAATACTGCCCAACGAAATTGTGCTTAAGTTTTGAAACTGTACTTGCTCATTTGCACATTCGTTTGATGCAAAAAAGTTGACCTTTGGCTTAGGACTAACGGTAACTTTTACAATAGCTGTATCTCTATTACCACCTTGTTGTACCACAATTAATCTTACATCGAACGTACCTGCTTTGGTGTAAACTCTAAATGGGTTGGCTGTAGTTGCTGCGGCACCATCGCCAAAATCCCATTGATAACCTGTAATTGTACCGCAACTTGTATTTGTAGTATTGGTAAAAAAGGCAGTGTCGCCAAGGCACACATCATTTGTAGTAAAGCCGGCAATAATTACATTATCAACCACTACTTGGTTTGTGGTTGAATCTTTACAACCATTATTACTAGTGGCAACAAGTTTAATATTGTAAGTACCTTTTGATGCGTAGGTGTTTGTTGGGCTTTTTGCATTGGATGTATTGGTGTCATCAAAATCCCAGCTCCAATTAGTTATTGTTCCACTGCTAATTGTAGAGTTGTTTTTAGGACTAAGATCATCGCCCAAACAAACATTTGATGCACTAAAACTAACATTAGGTATCGCATTTAATACTGCCACATTTGTTGTAGTATCTGTACAGCCTGAGTCTGACAACACAATTAATTGAGCTGTATAACTACCGAAGCTT
>JBMYOR010000441.1:0-3300 GCA_049599535.1 Bacteroidia bacterium
AAATGAGTACAATTTTTTTGGACCTATTGGTTTAGATATTGGCGCTGAAACACCTGAAGAAATTGCAATTTCTATTATATCTGAAATATTAACCGTAGTAAAGGGTAAAAAGCAAAACTCATTAAGCACACATTTGTAAAAGTTTGATGGTATTAAAAACGGCTATATTGGTGCTGGCAGCAGGTGAGTCAAAGCGCATGGGGTGCGCCAAGCAGCTATTGCCTTATAATAATCATACACTAATTACGCATTGTATAAAAAACTGCCTTAACTCAGGTATTGGAGATGTATTTTGTGTTTTGGGAGCCAATTTTAATCTTGTAAAACAAGAAGTTGAAAAGCATAAAGTCGTAAAAATTATAAAAAGTACTACCTGGCAAAAGGGTATAGGAGAGAGCATTAAAGCAGGAATAAGAGTTATTAATGACTTAAATGAATATACTAGTGTATTAATTGTTTTAGCCGATCAGCCTTTTATAAGCGTTTTAACCTTAAAAAAATTAGTTTTACATGCGGTTGAGTATAATAATGGCATTGTAGCTACGTGCTACAAAAGTGGTATGGGGGTTCCGGCAGTTTTTCCGAGTAGTTATTTTTCAGAGTTGTTAAAAATAGAGCCGGGCCAAGGGGCTAAAAAAATTATAAATACTCATATTGATACCGTAGGACTAGTAATTCCGGCTATTGAAAAGGTAGATATTGATACTCATAGTGAATATAAAAAATATATTGAGCAGAGCAAAAGATTATAAATGAAGTAATGAATATGCAAATAAAAATAGTGTTTTATGCAATGTTAATGGTGTGCTTTATAAATGGGTGCAAGCCCAACACACAAGTGCCTTATCAGCAGTATTATTATCAATTTATTGGTTTCGATTCTTCGGTAGAATTCGAATCTCTTTTAAAAGAGATAAGCCATCTACATTCACAAAACGATTATATAGTAACAAAAAATGAGGCCTTGATTGCATGGAAAAGGTCATTGCCTGTTCCCTTAGATACCCTGCACCAGTTACATCAAGTAATTCATAGGCTAGATTCTGCTCCTGATCTTTTACAGTTAAATAATAATGAAATTGTAATTCAAATAGCATTAGTAAAAAGTGCGGCAAATAAAAAGTTGGCGTTTGAATTTAAACGGTATAGGGTAAATAATGGCGCCCTGCAACAAGAGTTTGATTTTGGAGTACATACCATGCCGGTAAGTGAAAAAAATATGCTAAACAGAGTGGGCTATTTAGCTGAAAAATTTGCACAAGTATCTTTTAAATAGTGCGTATTCGGCTTGTTATATACAAAATGGTGAGTATTAAGGGCGCACTGTTTGATGTTAAAGAATCACACCACTTTGGGCATTAAAACATGTAGCTATAACAATTATGTGGGCGCTCTAAAATTGGGCAAAATCATTAATTTGATAATTACCTCAGGTTTTATGTGCTAAAAATGTATATTAATAAACCCTTCGGTCCATTTCATTTATGGGCATATCGTTTATACAAGCAAATCGTTTAGTTACTAGGCCTTCTGGGTTAAACTCCCAGTTTTCGTTGCCCATGGCACGGTACCAATAGCCCTCAGAATCTTGAAACTCATATTCAAACCAAACTGAGATTCGGTTATCGGTATGCGCCCAATAGCGCTTTTTAAGCTTGTATTCGTTTTCTTTTTGCCATTTACTTTCTAAAAACTCTTTAATTTCTTCGCGGCCGTTTATGTATTCAATTCTATTGCGCCATTCGCTATCGGCACTAAACATGTGTGTTACTTTGTCTACATCGAGCGCATTGCAGGCATCTTCAACTAATTGTACTTTAAGCTTCGCGGTTTCTTGCGTAAATGGTGGTTTTATTTCGTGGTAGTTCATGGTGTTTTGTTTAAACTGGTACAATGTAATAAATGTATTATTGATGAATTAGTTCGTAATGTGGAAATTATAGCTAACCTGTAATTTTTCGCATAAGTGCTTCTATGGGTCCGCGGTTAAACCGTTTTCTCCATTGATGTGAAAACACTATAAAAACCAAACTGTAGCTGATTGAATACCAAAATACAAACTTGGTAGAAAATGCATTTTCAAGGTTATTAAACACAATGGCCAAACCAAACATGCCGATAATAACGTGAAAGAAATAATTGCTTAGCGCCAACTGACCAAAGCTAACTAGGCTCCTTACCAAAAGGGTGTTTGCCATTTTTTTTCCGATCAATACACAAACCGAAATTACAAATACAGCTAAGGCCGAAGCCGTATACATATAAAATGCATTTGGTGGCATGGGTGCAGTACTAAACAAGGCTGCGGCATCATTTATCGATAAACCATAAACTGCAGAATCCACCGAGAGTAACATCACAGAACCCAGTTTAAATACAAAATAAATTATGGCCGAATAAGCTGCCATTTTTAATAAAATCTTCTCATTGTTAAAGTTAATTCTACCCACCCAAATACCAGTGAGCAAAAAGGTAATCCAAGGTATTACGGGATGAAACCCATTAAAAATCAAGTTTCGAATAAACCCATATAGTGTGAAAAAGTCGAGATACTCCAATGTTTCAAAATTCCAACCTTTACTGTAATCTAAAGACACTAACAGAAAAGGATATAGTAGAATCAGTATTATGGATAAAACTACAAGTCGTTTTTTGCTCCAAGCCAACATCAAAGTAGCTACTGACAAGTAGACGCCATAATAATGCAATATATCGGCAGGCCAAATGGGGTAGTAACTCAATCCAATTACGAAAAGAAAGAGCGACCTTTTTAGTACATCAACTTTTAGTTTTCTCAATGCTTCAGTTGTCTCTTTTTTTAGGGCTAATTGATACATAAGCGATAGGCCAGCCCCAGCTAAAATTACAAATAAGGCTGCGGCTTTACCCGTAAAGAGATTCATTATGGTATAGTATGCATTGTTAGATTCAATTGACATGACCACTTTAAAATTCACAATTATCATTCCTATAATAGCAAGGCCTCGTGCTAAATCAAAACCTATTATTCTTTCACTTTTCATGTTATTGGTTTTTTGATGTAAAATGAATATTAACATCAATCAAGTCTTCAACCTGAGCAGTTACAACTAAATGATTTTCAGTTAGCTCTTCAATGGTAAAGGCTAAGGATTCTCCTTTGTTGTTTATCAGTATAAAGCCCTTATCATCTTTCATCAATTGCCAAGTACCTTCATCACAAGCACCTTCATCTACGGATGTATAGGTAAAGTCCTTTTTCAAATCTAGGTAGTCCCCTTTTTCATTAGGTTCAGGATCAAAATCAACCCAAAAGACTTC
>JBMYOR010000442.1:0-3293 GCA_049599535.1 Bacteroidia bacterium
AAAGTGTATCCAAACCCGTTTAGCCAAGAGCTCAATTTCACCAACAGTACTGGCCAAAACTTGCAATACCAAATCATATCACAAGATGGTAAAGTGGTGTTTGAGAAAAACAGCAACATAGCCACTACCAACATCAACCTAAGCCATTTGGCAAAAGGAGTTTACACACTTAAAATCAAAGGAAATGGTTTTGTAGAAGTACAACAGGTGGTTAAGGAGTAATCGGCGCAGGAGCGCCTGCTTATTATAACATTCCGAAGCTGGAGCTTCGAAACGGCATATTAAAATAGCCTACTGGTTGTAACCGTGGGCATATTATGTAAGTTAAAACTATGATTGGCTTAAATTAAAGAGATAAGCGGAACAAAAGGTCTCAACGTGACGGAATAAATTAAGAGAGTTCGTAAGAACTACCTATTGCTAAAAACAATGAAACCGACGCTTATGCGTCGGTTTGCTTTCTTAGTGACCCCGACAGGACTATTTTATGATCCCTTTGTTATCCTAATTCCGAATGAAAATCAAACTGCCTAAAGCCATTTGTTTTTTGCTTTCAAATCTTCGCTCAAACGAGTTTGGCTCAATTCTGAAAGCAAAAAATCCAGGCAAGTGCCTGGATTTTCTTTCTTAGTGACCCCGACAGGATTCAAACCTGTAACCCTCAGAGCCGAAATCTGATGCGCTATTCAGTTGCGCCACGGGGCCAATTCGATTGCAAATTTAATGAGCTAATAGTTTAATCTATCGTAAAAGTAAAAAACCTCCCGAAATGGTTTTTGCCCCTTGGTTTTGAGCCTTATAGTTAATCACATAAACATAAACGTCCATTTGGCAAATCTCACCTTTAAAAGTGCCAGGCCAACCTATACTTAAATCATTGGTAATGAAAAGTCGTTCGCCCCAACTATTGTAAATCTTCATTTCAAATTCTTCAATATTTACTCCTTTTGGTAAAAATATGGGGTTTTCTCCTTCGGGTGTAAAAGCATTGGGCACATGTAGCTTTGCTATACAGTCAAGTGTAGTTATAAGCATCGTATCGCTGGCAAAGCATCCGTTTTGTAGTAATTGTACCCAAACATAACCCGTGTCGGTAATGTAGTTGCTCTTTTCATTTTCAACGCCATTACTCCAAAATATTGTGTCAGCTTGTGGTACTTTTAGTTCAATTCTAAAAGGCGGGCAAAGGGCAGTATCGGGCCCTAGGCTAAATTGCGAAAAGTCAATTCTTTTAACTTCAAATTCGTTTCTTATCTTACATTTTCCATCCTTTATTTCAACCCAATAATTGCCTTCAGTAGTAAGTATTCGCGTGTTTTTAGTTAATGAATCAAACCAAAGTACAGTATAATTACTATCAATTTTTATAATGTGAGAAGCAGTATCGCACAGGATTATATTATCATTAACCACGTCGGCTATTTCTGAAAAAGTAACATTCCATTCATTTGAAATTTTGCAATCTCCTTTTGAAATATCTACTTGATACAAACCTTCATCATTTATAGAAATTGAGTTTGTAGTGTCTCCAGTGTTCCATAAGTAGCGGCTGTTTTTATACTTCTCAGTTAGCATAAGTGGCTTAGTGCAGCTAACCGTGTCAATAAACTTCGGAAACAGCAATTTGCTAGGGTCTACATAATAGCTGTCTATAATTGAGCAATTATTAAGCGTAGCTACAACTTTAATATATCCTGTATCAATAACTACAGTTTGTTGTCTATTTGATCTGTCATGTGGCCAGTAATAATAATAATTGCCATCCTTTTCTGGTTGAATTTCTAAAATTTGACCAATGCATTGCGGATTGCCAACAAATTTGATTTTTGGAGATTCTTTTGATGTTAAGTTGTAGGTGTAAATAGAATAACACTCTTCAGTATAGCCAAGTTTTAGGGTATAGGTGCCTGGCTTGTCAATTGTAAAGCTGTCAGTTTTAGCACCATTTGACCATTCATATATCGGAAAAGTATCTCTTACCACTGCTTGAAAAAAGCCACCCTCACATAAGTCGTAGTTGTATTCTCTATCGCCATGGTAGTTGTAATCAATTTTTATTGAATCTTTTATGCGGCAATTGCTAAAGCCAACGATTATATAATATTTAATTCCGTTTGAACTTGCGCGAAGGTTGGGAGAAAGTATAAGGGGGCTGTCTATGGGATAATCGCTGTGCCACTGTATTAATGAAGGTGTGAAGTTTAAAACAGGGTCTGGCTTAAATAAACGGTTACAAAAATTATTAGTATCAGGCCCTAAGTCAAAAATCAAGTTTTTGAAAATATAAACGGCCTTTTTTACACTTTTTGAAGCTAAAGTTTGCGTGTTTTTAACGGTAAGGGTTACAAAAAAGGTGTCGGTTTTGCTGCCAGTTGTATTATATAAATGAGCAGGGCTTTTGAGTGTTGATGAAGCCCCATCGCCAAATTCCCATAAATAGGTTATGCTATCACCTTGGGTGCTTAAATTTTCAAATAAAAAAGTATCGTTAGGATTACAGCCACCAATGGGAATAAAATGAGCCAAGAGCTCATCAGGGTCAAATGGTTTGCAAACCTGATATTGAGTAGGACGGCTTTTGGCACTGAGTTCAATAGTGCCAATGGCGTTTTTTGGTGAGCTTACTTGTATGTAATATGTACTTGGTGCCATGCAGTCAAGACGATAAGAGGAATTTATTTCATCAACACAAGGCCCCGCTGTCATGCTATTGCAATTGCCATAAAGCACACGGTATTTAAATTGATTTGGAGGGTAATTTGTTTTTTCTGTTAAATTAAAGCTTAGGTCATTTTTAAGATTGCCCGTGTAGTTTACTTTAAACCAAGTGGTTTTTACATCGTCTATTTCGCCTAGGCAGCTCATGTTAGAGCCATCTTCGCCAAAAGATTCACCAATGCTATGGCACGATATGCTAGTGCTGTTGCTGCTATTATCATTATCAATTAGGTCTATTTCAATGGCATTGGAGCAGAAATCTCCTTTACCTGCTGCCAAAGGGTCTGGTGTAAACCCTACATTGGCTTGCAAGGTGTAATTGGGGGACGAATTCGATGAATTGTACCTATCGTAACCAAGAACTGGGACCACCAATAGGTATCTTAATGTTTTACAACTATTTTTAAAAAAATAAGCCGTATCACCGTGTCGTGAGTAGCTAAGTGGATTATACTTAAGTCCTTGGTTTATAGAAGAATCAATACCATTCTGCAACCTAAGTATGGGAAAAGCTACAGTGTCTTTTTCTTCTGCTATATAAACCACAGGTTTTTGTCTTTGATTAAACCAAATGG
>JBMYOR010000443.1:0-3293 GCA_049599535.1 Bacteroidia bacterium
TATAGGTATCAAAGGAAATAACTTTTTTATTGGATCTGATCCGTCCCCATTTATAAAATTCACAAAGAGATGTTTATATCTAAAAGACAGTGAGATGGCAGTTTTAAATCTAAAAAAAGGTATAACTCTAAGAAGTCTAAAAACTGATAATATTGTAGAAAAAAACATAGAGGAGATTCTCACCGATCACGCATACTGCGAGCAAAAAGCGGCAACATCTTGCATATCGCTTATTATTCAGTATCCGCAAAAAAAAGAATTAGTAGAGCGAGTAAGCCCCTTGGTTACTGAAGAGTGGGGCCATTTTAGAATGGTTTTACAAGAGCTTAAAAAGCGCGGACTTGAGCTAGGCAAACAGCGCAAAGATGAATATGTAAACCAACTACTAAAAACCATAAGAAAAGGTGTTGGCGATTATCAATTAATGGATAAACTATTGATATGCGCCCTTATTGAAGCCAGAAGCTGCGAAAGGTTTAAAAGATTGCACGAAGGCCTTGAAGAACAAGAGCTTAAAGACTTTTATTATGCGCTAATGGTAAGCGAAGCCGGACACTACAAGCTGTTTATTGAATTAGCCGAAGTTTATTTTGATAAAGACGAAGTAAGAGAACGGTGGCTTGACATGCTTAAGACCGAAGCCGAAATAATGAAAAATCTTACCCCACGTGGAGATAGGATTCATTAATAACTATTGTTCGATGATTGTTATAATCATCATTATTTTCGCTCAAAATAAAAAACCTATTCATGAAAAAAATTTTTACCATCATTTTAACTGCATTTTTAGCTGCCAGTACCTACGCCCAAGTTTTTCCAAACGGCGATTTTGAAGATTGGGAGTTCAACTGGGATTATGAAGAAGATTCATTAATTGGTTGGAAATGTGGTTATGTTTACAATCAAGTTCCACAGCCACTTGCACAATCTGAAGATGCTCAAAATGGCAACTACTCAGTTTTAGTACAAAACCCCGGATACTCTGATGTAGAAAATAAAGTATACATAACTATACCTTATACAAGCTTTGATGAAGATGCGTTGATTGGCTACTACAAAACAGAATTAGCCAAAGATGGCGACGATATGATTGTTGATTCAGCATTAATAAGTGTAGTTTACTTCAAAGGCAAGAAAAATATAAAAGCTGATAATGTTATTTACTTTACTTCTGATGCCAGCGAATGGACCTTTTTTCAATTAAAACTAAAAAAGTCTGCAGAAGCCGATTCAATTCGATTTAGCCTTACAAGTTCGGCCAATGATTTAGAGAGTAAAATGTGGGTTGACAATATTTCGCTAAGCGACTACGTAGATGTTGAAAATGCAAATTCAACAACCACAGAATTTGCTGTTTACCCTAACCCAGCCGATAAGTTTATAAACGTTGTTGTAGACAACCAAAACGCCAAAGTAGAAATATTAACTACAACTGGACAAGTTTTAAAATCTTACACTAACATCTCGCACAATAGAACTGTAACCATTAATAGATCTGAATTTGGTGCAGGATTGTACTTAATTAGAGTAACAGGTAGTAATGGCTCAGCTGTTAAACCAGTTACTTTTAAATAATAAGACGTTAATTCGACTAAAAACCACACCTTGAAGGTGTGGTTTTTGTTTATTTGCTTTTGTAAATGAATAAAGGAACTCTCAACATATTATTTTTCGCTTTTTCGATATTATTATTTGGTTTTAGCAGTAACCCATTGCCAGTTGGTAATGACTTAAAAACGGCTGAAAAGACTTTTTTGATCGTAAATAAATACCGCGAGAAAAAAGGGCTCAACCCTCTAAAAAACATTCCTTATATGGAAGAACTTGCCCGCGAACACAGCTTAAAAATGGCGCGCGGTGTAAGAGCATTTGGTCACCGTGGCTGGGAAGAAAGAGCCGACCTAATTTTAGACAACATTGAAGTTGAAATGGTGGCTGAAAATGTTGGATTTAATAAGGGATATGATGATGCCGCCAATCAGATTTTAGCAGGCTGGATTAAGAGTAGAACACACAAGGATAATATTTTAAACGAAGAGTTTGATATTACTGGTGTTGGTGTTTCTCAAGCAGATGATGGTACTGTCTACTTTACACAAATTTTTGCCAGTTATTGGGAAGAGTAGAATTAAATTTTACTTTTTACTACTTCAAAAGCCAATGCTCCCCACCCTATAATAAATGCTAATCCACCAACCGGTGTAATAATGGCCATCCAAGTGCCATTAAATATTGCATACCCGTATAGCGAAAAGCAAAAAAGTAAAATCCCAACCAAAAAACTATATCCTGAAATAATTAGCGAAAGGCTCTTTTGCTTTCGATTAGAGTAGTACCCAACAAAAACCAACATAATAGCATGATAAAAATGGTAATTACTGGCCGTTTTAAAGTTCGCTAACTCTTTTTCATCCATTAAATCTTTTAACCAATGTGCACCGAAAGCACCTATTGCAACGGCCAATGCGCCTAAAAATGCTCCAAAAAGCATAAAGTCTTTTCCCTTCACTTTAAAACTCCTTAAGTTCTGAATATAGTTTGTGTATGGGTAAACCCATTACGTTATAAAATGTTCCGTTAATATTATCTACTGCCACCATTCCCATCCATTCTTGAACTCCATAGGCACCCGCTTTATCAAAAGGTTTACACGTTTGTATGTAGTATCTTAACTCTTCATCCTTCATTTCTAAAAAAGAAACTTCAGTTTTGTCAGTAAACTGTATTTGTTTATCCATAGACCTTAAGCATACACCGGTATAAACATAATGAACTGCCCCATTCAGCTCTTTTAACATTTCAAAAGCTTTATCTGCATTTGCAGGCTTTTCAAGCACTTTGTTGTTTTTTACAACAATAGTATCACTGGTAATTAGTAAGTCGTTTTTATTACGAAGTGTAAATCCGTTAGACTTTTTTACCGCCAAGTATTCGGCAATTTCATGGGGTAATAATGTTTTTGGATAGTCTTCTTGCACATCAATATCAACTGTTTCAAAATTTAAGCCAGCCATGCTCAAAATCTCTCGCCTCCTTGGCGACTTTGAGCCTAAAATTAAATTGTACTTAAAGTTTATCATAAAATACCAATTGAAAGTACACCAGCAAGCATCAGCATTTTTAGCCAAGAACTCAACTTTGACCAATTTGTTGGTTCTTTTTGTTTAATCAACATAATGAATGAGAGAATGTGATTTTAAAAAAGGTTAAAAAAATTAACTTTTGAATCATATGATGGTGTAATTTGATAAAAAGAGTTGAGACTGAGATTGAGATTGAGTATATTCGTGATA
>JBMYOR010000444.1:0-3283 GCA_049599535.1 Bacteroidia bacterium
GATATTGATGAAAACGGTGAACCCTCTCTATACCTAGTGCAATTAAAGTCTGATAAGGTTTCAATAAAACAAGGATTAGAACCCATTAAGCTTATTACTGAAAGAAAAAATCCAAAGTGGTTTACTTTAGGAGTTAGAACTTCAATAGCTCCAAATCCAACGGTACAAAATATTATTACCTTTCCAAATCCTGCTCAAAACAAATTGTTTATTAGCCATGCCAATACTCATGGCGCAAAATATCAGGTATATAACTCAATGGGCAAATTGGTATTAAAGGGTGCATTAAACACACAAAACACAATAGATTTAAGCACATTAAGGCCTGGTGCATTCTTCTTAAAACTATCTAGTTCGCAAAATATTTATACTTCAACCTTTATAAAAGAATAACAGCTAGTATAGCTCCGTTATTTAGGTTTGTGATATCTATGCTAAAAGCCTTACCCCTATTTGTTTTTTTATTGGCAATTCAATTCCAACTGGTGGCGCAAGATGTTTTAGGTGCGCTTTCAATTGAATACAATAAGAAATCTGCACCTATAATTATTGATTATGGCAGTGGTTTTCACACCATATTTTACTCAGAAAGCAGCTTACAATACCATCGATTAAATTATAACTTTACAGTTGAACAGAAAGGTGAAGTGGAATTTAAAAACATTGGCTACAAGCCCAGTTTTATTGAAATTTCAGGCAACAGAAAACTCATTAACGTATATTACCGACGATTAGATTCAGCTGGAATATGGCTTTTTTCAGTAAATACCATTAACAACACTGCCACCCAAAAAAGACTCACCAGTTCGCTAAAAAAGAACCATGAAATTTATGGTAGCTACTCAATTGGTGATACAACTTTAATTTACCATTCAACTGATAGTGAAAATCTAAATTTACAGGTAATTAATGGCAACAATCACCTATATGAAACCGAAATAAAGCTTGACAAAAAAGCACTTGCCACCTGGGGTAGCTTTTTACTTAAATACCCCCAATTAACCAAAACTGTAATACACCCTTTATCTTGTGAATTTGAAAACAAGCAACACCTAGGCCAAATAAAACACTACTTCAACTTTAGAAAAATTAAAGTAACTATTGATTATGGCTTTAGCACTACTGTACTTGAATTTGATAGAAAAATAAAAAAATGGACCCAAAACACTTTTAACTTTAATATTGAAAAGTTAGGAGCGCCAAGCGGTGGTATTTATGGTTCAATTTTAAAAGGACGGTATTTATATCAATCGGCTTTATTTAGCAATGGTGCTTTAATTGAAAAAAGCGACTTGCGTTTTAGCAAAACACTATACAATCAATACATTCCCTATGAATTTAGTAAAGGTACAGGCTCTCCGGTGTACTACTTAAACAGAAGGGTTAATGGAACTTTTAAGAATAATAATGCCATAAATATTGAGCTACACCCCAATCACCAAGATAGATTATTAGGTATAAACATCAATTCTAAAGGCCCTTTAGAAAACATAGTTTTGGCCGAAGTTGAACCCATTAAAGTTTTTGATTCGTGGCTTACCAATAGCACAAAAGCAAGTCCAAATATTAATAGAAGAAGAAAACAGGGCGTGCTTACTTTTTCAGCAGTGCAATCAAGCTCGGCAACCCATTTTGCCTTTTTACAACATATTCAATGTATGAGCACCGCATTTTGTTTTTCTATAACATCAGGCGGAAACAAAAGCCCGTATTTAGGAGATGATTACTGGCCAATGGCAAATGCAACAACACTATACCATAAATTTTATACTAGCCCAAGCCCTGCCTTGTTACCAACTTTTGCTAAAATTAATGGTGACAACATTTTCTGTTTTTACACCAAAAAAGACCGTAAATTTATTTTTGCCAAATATTGATTGAATGCCCAAAGTACAGATTGAAACACCTGATTTTTACAGCCATCGTTTTTATATAAACGTAAGGGTTACTGACCTTAATTACGGCAATCATTTGGCTAATGACAAAGTGCAGGCCTATTTGCAAGAAGCGCGTATTGATTTTTTAGCCACCCAAAATCTAAGTGAACTAAATGTTGGCTCAAACACTAGCTTAATACAAGGCGATGCGGCTATACAATTTAAATCTGAAGGTTTTTTAGGCAATAAAATTGAAATTCAAATTGCCATTAATGATATTACGAACTCATCTTTTGATTTTGTATACCAACTCTTTAATTGCACCACCAATAAAATGCTAGCACTAGCAAAAACTCGTATGGTTTGCTTCGATTACGAATCAAGAAAAGTAAAAGCAGTAACTAGCCAGTTGCAAAAAATGGCTAACATCCGATTATAAATACTGCAGGATTTTTTTCGAACAGAAATTTTTCTTTATGCCACTCGGCTATGGTCTTTGTTTTTAAATATGAATCATTTGCCATTAAATTATAAGCAATGCAAAGCTTGGTATCATTGGTCAAATATTTTAAAAGCCATTGAATCATTTTTTGATTACGGTAAGGAGCTTCAATAAAAATCTGTGAAATGCCTTTACGTGCATCTATTTCGAGCTTTTGAATTTTAAGTTTAAGCTCTTTTTCTTTTGCAGGTAAATAACCATTAAACGTAAAATTTTGGCCATTTAAACCAGACCCCATTAAGGCCAAAAGCAAACTCGAAGGACCTACTAATGGTGCAATTTCAATATTGTTTTTATGTGCTAAATCAACAATTTGTGCTCCAGGATCTGCTATTCCTGGGCAACCTGCGTCTGACACCAACCCCATATCGATGCCTTTAAATAAGGGCTCAATAAACTTTTCTATTTCATATTCAGAAGTATGCTTGTTTAATTCAAAATACTCAATATGATTATATGGTGACTGAATACCTGATGCCTTTAGCAATGCTCGTAAGGGCTTTGCGTGTTCGCAAATAAAAAAATTAATATGCTTAATTACCTCAATATTATAAGCAGGCAATGCGGCGTTTTCACTTGCATTGGCAATAAGGTTGGGTATAAGATATAATTTGCCCTTACTGCTCATTTGGCTTTACGTATAAATGGATGTCGTTAATTTTTGCTCCCTCAGTTCCTAATATTTTAAAAGTAAATCTATCTACTTCAATCTCATCTCCTTCTTCAGGAATACTATGATAGTCGTTTATCAAATATCCACCCAATGTATCGTATTCTCCTTCAGGGATTTCAAGCTTGATATAAATTTATCAGCAAAAATTCAGAAATTAAACTTCTAAATCCAAATTAAATTTTCTGTATTAGCCAAAAATATTCAAGACGGATTGAATGCCGGAACGTATTA
>JBMYOR010000445.1:0-3271 GCA_049599535.1 Bacteroidia bacterium
ACCTAAAGCGTTTTTGTAACCTGCGCCTTCATGCAAAAAAGTAACCCATATATCAGCTGTTTTAATAATTACAGCATTAGTTTCAACATTGCTGGCTAAATACTCAGGATTGTATGATGGTACTGGGCGCCTTTCGGGTAACGAACTATTTACATCATCTAAAAATGATTGCGGTATAACATCTCTTACTGTTTCTTTATAGTTGGGTACCCCTTTATTATTCCAACTACCTAAAATGGCAAACTTTGATGATGCACCTGATTTGAAAGAACGTGTAGCCAACATTTCGGGGTAAAACCCTTCTGGCTCTCTGGCTTGCTTGCCAATGGTATAATTGCTCAACATTTCAACCGGTAATACATGGTATTGCGGAATACCTATATAATGAGCGTGTACCAAAACTTCTTTAATATTTTGATCAATTTCAAGCTCGCTGCTAAATACCCCGTTTTCGTTGGTAAAACCTTTAAAAGCAAATTTGAATGAATCGTTGCCATCAGGAAAAGAAATAGAAACCCCCACTCGTTTTAGTGGTTTATTGTTAGGGCCTAGTACCGTGATTTGAATTGGAGAAGTAGCAGTAGTTGAAAAATCAAAACCGTCAGGTATTCCCGCCGTATTTTGATTTTTTATTTCATCTCTCAGGTCTTGATTTGAAATAGTGGTGCATGCTGCTAAGCTTAAAACTACACCCATTATAAATAACACTTTTAGGTTCCTGATTTTAACTACTTGATTTATAAAGTTGTTTGTTTTCATGGTATTGGTTATTTCCTTTCGCAATACAATGATGTAGAGAGAATAAAAGCCACCAAAAAAACTCACCGAAGCAAAATCCAATTTGACTAATCGGCCTTTTCTAATTACCCGCAATCACCTGAAAAACAACTACTTAACCCGTGTATTTTAATTTTAATTTTTACAAACCTGATAAAACACATATTTACTAAGTACTGATTTTACACATACTAATTAACGCAAAATCAGACCGTACGCACTCAATAAGCACTCTTTCTAGCTCATTAGACAAAAACTTCGATGAATTTATTGAATTCATCCCGCTTTTTGATTTTAGTAACTTTTTTACCCCAAAAACTACGTTTACATGCTGTATTCGTATTCTATAATTTATAGTTGAATATAAATTAATTGAAGACTAACACGCATTTTTAAAAAACTAAAATGAAAAACCGCCATTTTTCCCACTATCGTATTTAAAAGTAATCAAGCCAAACAGACCTTAACTAAAAACTATTTTGACGCCACTAAGCCAAAGATTACTCGGGCAACGATTGAAGAATGTATCTACACTTATTTAAAGTTGCGCTTGCAAACCTGAGCTCGATTTACAAATAGGCTTAAACTTTTCTAAAGTTTTGCTTTTGAAATAAGACTAAAAATAATTCAACCTTTAAAGTAGCTCAGATATTTTAATCAAACTCAGGGGGTAAACAACAAAAAGGGTTCTGCCTAAGCAGAACCCTTTTATTAGAGCAGTATTCGAAATTAACTTATGGTCTTAAAAACAACTTATTACTTACCCTGTTTCCTGGCAAATCATAGTACCAATCCTGATTGTTTCTGCCTTCACTCTCGGCCCAATCGTCAAAAAACGGATAGCAATCGTAAATATTAATATGTTCGCTAGGGTAAGTAAATGTGGTAGGCGTATGCAATACCCAAGGCATATTGTCTTGATTTTGATAATAGCGATTAATATCAGGGTTACTGGCATCAGCTGCGGTACCAAATAAAGTTTCATCGGCCAAATCGGTTGGCAAGTAATCTACAAGGTGAATTTCTCTGCCACGAACCCCATTTGCAAAAATAAACGGGTTGTAAGGCGCCTTACCCAAATCCCTTAGCAATACACCACTTTCAAACTCAATAGTTACTGTAAACGTTTTTGGATCAACAACAGTAGTACCTGCTTGGGTATTTACATAGGTGGCATCAGCCGACCTACGCAAATGTTTGTGGGCATTGTCAAAAAGAATTATTGTGGCCTTAGACTGATTGGTTTCACAACCATTAGCGCCATTTGTTATTATGTTTTCGGTATACTCACAGCCATCTACACTGGTTATTTTACTTGGGTCAAGATCAAATTGAAAACCAAATCCATTTTTAAATGATGCTCCAATAGCTTGTAAATTAAAGGTGGCCTCTATTTCAGTTAATTCATTATTGGCATTTGTAAAATACTCGTATGAGTAATCAATTACCAAATCGTTAAAATCATAATCGCCCATATTTGGCCAGTTATCTTCAAAACAAAGGCTACCGTTTGTTGATCCTGATGGAGCAAAACTTGAACTTGTTTTTGAAGGATCAAAAGGAAAATCATCGTCAAAATCATAAACGCCATCGCCATCAGAGTCAATTGCTTTTTTGGCACTTACCAAATCACCGCGTTCAATACCTTCAACCGGATTACTAGACACATAAAATACAGCATCATTAAAATCATCGTCGCTACCATTATCTCTATTCAAATCTTCAAAGCCAAGTACTACAATATCTCTAGTTTCATCATAAAGCATTACGTTATGTTGCCTATTAGCTGGGTTACTTTCAGGGTTTAAGTTTTTGTTTGAATACACCACATGGTATCCGTTACCAACCGCGTTGGTGCTTGTGCTGTAACCATTAGCTACCAAAAACCAGCCAATTGTTGTACCTGGTTCAAACCTACCAATATGTACTTTATCACCACTAACCAAGCCACCGCCTGATCCGCTGAATGATACATTCGGAAATATTAAATAAAGACTATCAATATCGCCTAAACTATTAGGTGGTGTATCAGTTGGATAAGTATAATAACCCAGAGCGTTTCTGTAACCGGCACCTTCATGCACAAATGTTACCCAAACATCGGCAGTTTTTGTTATTATAGCATTGGTTTCAACATTATCGGCTAAATACTCAGCGTTATAAGTAGGCACGGGTCTGCTCTCAGGCAACGAGCTATTTACATCATCTAAAAACGATTGTGGTATTACATCGCGAACATGTTTTTTGTAATTAGGTACACCCTGGCTGTTCCAAGTGCCTAAGTAGGCAAACTTATCAGATACACCTGATTTAAATGATCTTGAAGCCAACATCTCGGGATAAAACCCTTCTGGCTCTCGAGCATCTTTACTAATGGTGTAATCACTTAACATTTCAACTGGTAAAACATGGTATTGCGGTATTCCAATATAATTGGCATGTACCAACACTTCATCAATATTTTGATCAATTTCCATTTCGCTTGTAAAAACGC
>JBMYOR010000446.1:0-3266 GCA_049599535.1 Bacteroidia bacterium
TAAAAACCCCAAACATTCGAAAACTACTTTTTGAAGCTTTTGACTTGAATAAAATTGTCGCCTATAGCTTTCATGTTTTTGACGAAGCCATTGTTGACGTTTTAATAGTTGAAGCCAAGAAAAACCAGCCAATTAATGAACAATTTCCTGTAGAAATAAGAAATGACCATGAGGTAATTGCTACAAACTTTTTCAACAAATGGCATTTACGGGAAAATTATAGTCGCCATGTCAACATTTATCTTTCAGAATTTGCATCAAAAATTAATCAGAAACTCAGCACCTTGATCAAGCTAGATGAAATAGCTACAATCACGCAAGGAACAAAGCCTTTTCAGAAAGGTAAGGGTAAACCAAAACAAGATGAAAAAATTATGCGTGAAAAACCGTATGTTAAAGATTATAGAGCTAATCCAACTTTTCGCCCTCTATTAAGGGGAAGCCTAATAAATAGATATAAAATACTTTGGGACAACAATTATTACATAAGCTTTGGAGAATGGTTAGCCGAGCCAAGATTCTCTGCGAATTACGACGCTCCATTAAAGATTGTAATTAGACAAACTGGTAGTTCATTGATAGCTACTTTAGATAATAATCAATTTATTGTTCGGGATAACCTTTACACTATTACTTCTAAATCAGAAGATTACTCCGAGTATTTAATCTTGGCTGCATTAAACTCCAAATTACTAAACTGGTACTACCAAAACATTATAAATAACGAAATTGGAGAAGCATTAGCTCAAGTTAAGCGTGGGCATCTCGCTCAATTACCAGTTGCCAAAATCAATAGTTTTCTTGTCAATGAAATTATTGAAAACACCAAACTAGTATTGAGTGAGCTAGAAGTCAATTCCAAAAGAAATGTTCAAGAAAAACTAGATAAAATAGACCAACTAGTTTACCAGCTTTACGGCTTAACGGAAGAAGAAATAAAGATGGTAGAAGAAAGTGTGAAGTAGAAAACTATGGATAAGAACGGAAAGTTTTATGGCAACTCAGGGCGTATTCATATAAGGTTTCCCTTACTCGATTAATTAGGACTCAAAGAAAATGATACCATCTACACCTATTTTGTTAAATCAATTGAAACACTGATAATTTCAGCCCTGCCTTTCACAAATTCAATAGAAAGAAAGCTACCAAAAGAATGGAGAAGAGGAAAGGATGATTGGGTAGAAGTTCAGGGCAGACCCAATGTGTTTAAACCATTTTCGCATATTAGACAATTTGATGTTGCCACAATCACATCAAAAAAACCATGAAAAAAGCAAAAGAAATTCTTGAGATGGTTGAAAATCTACTTTTCTAACAACTGGATCAAATCAAAAGAAAGCAGTCTAGTTTTCACTTTCTTGGGTTCAAATTCATCATCTGTATGATGGTATTCAAATTCCTGCTCGTCAGACGAAAAAACTTCTTGAAAACCAGTTCGTTTGTAAAATGATATTACCTTATCGGTATTGTAGGCATCCACTACCAAAAATCTACAGCCCGTTTTGTTTTTTGGATCAACAAACCAATATTTTACAAAGTCAATAATCTGATCTCCCGCGCCACCTTCTCCCCCACCTTGAAAAGCCTTATTAATCCCTAAACGACCAAGCAACGTAGCAGGATAACTCTTAAACTGCTTTGTTCTTGGTATGCGCTTGTTTATCTTCTTCTTTCTACTATTGGGTAGGTCTTGAACCTTTATGCTTTCATTAGATATTGTAAAAACCCCTACCACTTGCCTAGGGTCAGTAGTTAATGCAAAGCCATACGTTTTTCCTAATAGTTGTGCGGTATAGTTTGGAGCATCAACTTTAAAAAATTCATTTAAATCTGTATTGCCACAATCAAACCCTTCAAGATTTAATTCGTCGTAACTCAACAAAATACAGTCTTCTAATAAATTTATTTTCACTTAGAACGTGCTAATAGCTCCCTAACTCTAGCTAACTTGTTTGTGTCAACTTTTCCACCCTTATGTTTCTTCTCATTTTTAGTAGCATTATCAACAAATGACTCTGCAACTTGCTGTTTTAATACCGGTATGTCTTTAATAGCTATGGCCATTCCCTTTCTTCTTTCTGCAAACCTATATTTAAAAGCCGCTTCTATGAAATCTTTTCGATTAACACACGCAATCGGTAAAATACATATTTTATAATGCCTAGCTTAAGCCTACATCGAGTATTAACTATGGTGCTATCACTTGCCAACTAATCTCTACTATTTGTATCACCTAAAATTTCAACCAACAAAATAGTACACTTCGAAAGCATAATTTCCAACCTAATTTATAAGCCAAATTTAATCTTGGCTTTACGTTTGGTTAATTGGCCTTTATAGTGGGTTTGGTCGCTCAATTTCTACCAACAATATTGCTTTTGCAACATTTACTTTTAATGTTGCGTTGTTCAAATTGAACAAATCAAACAAAAATGGACGCCACAATTTCAGCTCAAAATCAAGAACATAACCAAGGTTTTGGTTTAAAATCTCTGATGTTATGAGCAAATCAATGCTCTATTTGGTTGACAAAACGCTTAACCTTAAAAAGGTATCGGCATCTATTAACGCACTAACCGAAGAAATTAAGAAAGAGACCAATACCATTGAGAGTTTAGACACAGCAGAACTAAGAAAATTTTATCTTGACATGGGCCAAGTAAAAGACCTGCTAGAACCTTTTAACTCGGTTATTGGCGTTGCAAAATCAGAAGTTAAAACGCTTAGGCCTAATTATGCGCTGCTAATGGAAAGCTTTGAAGAATTTGTTCATTACAGCCTTTTGTTGGTTCACAAATTAGAGACAGAATTCAGTAAAAGAAGCATTGACGAAGACGCTGAAGAATACAAAGAGTTTTTGACTGATTTAATTATGGTAACCGAAAATAGTCATGTTACCGGCACTGGTTCAACTGTTGATGATCTTTTCAAATGAGATTAAATGGGCTTTTGGATAGGGAAAAAATCATCATTTGATTAACAGTTCAAAAAACTTCAAATCCAGATTCAAGAAGAACAGCCGATTATTTGTATCACCCGCATATAAATGCTAGCTACCAGCACTTTTTTGTTTCCCATAAAAAATACGCCCAGTAAGCAATAAACCGGCGAAGGTAAAAACGGCAAATACCATACTACTAATTGCCATTTGCATTCCGCCTGAGAGTATATGACCACTTGTGCAACCGCCAGCCATTCTTGCACCAAAAATTAAGACAAAGCCGCCTAAAAATGCCCAAATAATTCGTTGTCTCTTGTTATTACCT
>JBMYOR010000447.1:0-3265 GCA_049599535.1 Bacteroidia bacterium
AACCAGTGGTTATCCATAAGCATCCGCAAATTGCGAATACAGTTCGTTTTAGCATGTAACTAGATTTAATGATTAATCAAAAAGACGACCTTTAGTCGTCAAAGAATTGTTTAAACTTGATTAACCTGAAAATGGTGGGGCTCGTAGGCCGTTTTTACCTGGCAATGGATCATCAGGAAAATGCAGCTTCAGAAAAAAAAAATCTCGGGGAGCAAACGCATCAATTTCAAAACTCTTGCATAAACTGGACAATTGATCAGTCTCAATTGCTAATGGAATATAATTTCCTACAGTCTCGCCACGTTTATGAAAGTTTTCTTGTTCAAATTCAAGTTCAGGTGAATGCGAATGTTCATGAAGAAGACTTAATACAATGGCAATAAAGTCTTTCTTGTCATTTGATTCCTTGTTGTGATTATTATGTGCATGGTCATGTGAGTGACCAGCAGTATGATGTTCAGTTTCAACATGTGATGCCAATACACCATGCTGATGATGATTGTGTGGAATCCAACTGTGCAATGCGCTTAAGCAATAAACCGCCAAGCAAAAAACACCCAAAGATCGGACTTGTAACTTCACCGAACAAACATAGTATTTATACTTAGCAAATTTTGCACACAATTTTTTAAAGCTCTTTATGGATTTTCTGAATATATTTTGAGTTTTCAAATGTTTTTATGAAGTAAATAAAAAGCAATCAGTTAATTTAGGATATCCATGTAATCGAAGTATTTGAAAAGTGATTGTTAACCTCTAATACAAAAGGCTGTAACAAGTTACTCCAATTGGTATTGAGATCAAGAAGATCGATTTAAATCTTTGAATTTTGACACATCCTTGATATACAAAATATTTATAGATGACACTACACATTAAAAACATGGTTTGTCCGCGCTGTATAATGGCAGTAAAGAACATTCTAATAGAACTAGAAATACAACACGATGACGTACAATTGGGTCAATTATTAGTATCAAGCCAAATTGATGAGCAAAAACTAAAATTGCTTGGCAACACCTTGAAAACCTTGGGTTTTGAATTGCTTGAGCCTGGTAAATCAGCGCTTATTTCAAAAATAAAAACGGTAATTATTGAGCAAATACACCACAACAAAGAGCCCTTAATTACCAATTACTCTTCACTGATTGCTGGCAAGCTAAAGCATGGGTATGCAAGCCTGAGCCGACTTTTCTCGTCTGTTGAAGGCATTACAATTGAAAAGTAT
Source organism: Bacteroidia bacterium (assembly GCA_049599535.1). GTDB lineage: Bacteria > Bacteroidota > Bacteroidia > CAILMK01 > JACPUW01 > JACPUW01. Next base: position 1,229 of record JBMYOR010000447.1, read on the forward strand.
ATAGCACTTCAAAAGGTCGAAAAAATTAAAGAGTATATCATCTATAATCAACTAACCCTATCTCAAATTGCACATGAGATGCATTACAGTAGTGTAGCTCATCTTTCATCCCAATTCAAAAAAGAGACAGGAATGACACCTACACAATTTAAAATGCAAAGCAAACCTGTTCGTAAATCTTTAGACAGCCTTTAATCAAAATCTCGTAACGTTTAGTCAAAATATTATAACTGTTCTGCTCAAGCATAGTAACACATTTGTGTTCTTTTAAAAAAGCACGCAGACTAATGACAAAAACATATAGAATTGAAGGGATGACTTGTAATGGGTGTGTAGCCAGTGTGCAAGATGCATTGGAATTATCTAAATCAGTGAATAAGGCCGTAATACAATTAGATGCTCCACAGGCAATCATAGAATTCAAAAAGGAGCTAGAGCTAGAAAAACTACAGGAGATTATTGGTGAAAAAGGAAATTACACCATCCATAAAACTGGCATAAGTGAAGCTAGAAACTCAAACGACCCTTTACCAGCAAAAACTTTAAAAACATATAAACCCCTAATTTTAATCATTGCATTTATTCTGTTGGTTAGTACATTGAGCCAATATCCATTCAGTCATTTTTCTGGCTTTTTATGGATGAGACATTTCATGGCAGGTTTTTTCTTGGTTTTTGCGTTTTTTAAACTGCTCAATTTTAATGGTTTTGCCAAATCGTATAAGATGTATGACATTGTAGCGGCAAAATGGAATTCTTGGGGCTATGTTTATCCTTTTATAGAACTTGGTTTAGGTTTGCTATATTTAATTAACTACGCTCCATTTTATACCAATATTGCAACCGCAGTTATTTTAGGGATTAGTACCGTTGGTGTTGTGAAAAGTAATTTGGAAAAGCGAAAGATAAAATGTGCTTGTTTAGGTGATGTATTTAATTTACCTATGAGTACAGTGACCATAGTAGAAGATGTAACAATGGTGGCTATGGCTTTAATTATGCTGGCAATAATTTAAATCATATAAATAAAATGCAGAATAGTATAGATTTAGGCTCTGCATTTTTCTTAAGTTTGAAGTGAGTGAAAAAGCCAATCGCCATATTGTTAGCGTTTTTTATGCTGTTTTCTAGCGTAGGCTTTGCCATGAATACACATTTCTGTGGAGGCAAATTGGTTAAGTCGTCATTTTCTTTAGGCATTCACAATCCAGATTGTGGAATGGGCAATTTGGATGCAACCTGTGAGCACAAGCAATCTAAAGATGAAAAGTTTCAATCTGAAGGTTGTTGTAAGAACATGCACCAAGTTGTTGAAATGGATGATGGTATTGAATTACAACTTGATACGGAGAAGTTATATCCTAATTTTTTAATAGCATTTACTTATGCTTTTATGGCTTCGTTGGTTTTAAAAGAAGAAATCAATGTTTGCTATTCAGAATTTTCGCCCCCCCTTCCTGACAAAGACATTCAAGTTCTTTTTCAGACTTTCTTAATTTAGAATACATAATACAGTTTTTAGCTGTCCGAATTACAAATCGGCGCTATAAGGTCTAGCTGCCTTTGAACAATCACCTTCTGTTCATCTCATTTTCAATTGTATTATGCTTAACAATTTCATTAAATATTTCTTACACAATAAATTAGTAACATCACTAATTCTATTGTCATTTGTAGCTTGGGGTGTTGTAACGGCACCTTTTGGATGGAAAGTTGGCTCATTGCCTTCAGACCCAGTGCCAGTGGATGCCATTCCTGACATTGGTGAAAATCAACAAATTGTATTTACTAAATGGCAGGGTCGATCGCCGCAAGATATTGAAGACCAAATCTCCTATCCTTTAACAACCTATTTGCTCGGCATACCTGGGGTAAAATCCATTCGTAGTTCATCCATTTTTGGGTTCTCAAGCATATACATCATCTTTTCAGAAGATGTTGAGTTTTATTGGTCTCGTTCTCGCATTTTGGAAAAACTTAACTCCCTGCCCTCGGGATTATTACCCGATGCGGCGCAACCTGCCTTAGGGCCTGATG
>JBMYOR010000448.1:0-3258 GCA_049599535.1 Bacteroidia bacterium
ATAAGGTTCAACGGTTTATATTTTGTAAATGGTAATAAGCTTGAAGCCGGTAGCTATAAAGTATATTGTTATCCTGGTAAAGAGAGTTTTGAGTTTTGTTTTGCACCTGCCGACGGTGCTTGGGGTGCCTTTGAACCGGACCGCTCAGCAGAACTTTTTAAAGTAGAGATACCAGTTAAAAAATTAGATATGCCTGCTGAACAATTTGCAATTAGGCTTTTGCCACAACCTGCCGATAATGGGCTCCAAATGATTTGCGAGTTTTCAGACTATCAATTAATTGTGCCTTTTAAAAAGTCATAAAAAAAAGCCCCTGAAACCAGGGGCTTTAAAATTCAAAATAGAATTTAGATATTTACTTTATAATTTGTTTTTGAGCCAATAAGCCTTTGTTACCTTCAATTTTTACAAAGTAGGTACCTTTTTTCAATTGGTTTATATCAAAATGTAAAAGATGTTTTCCTTCGTTAAAAGCATCCTTGGTTAGTAACTCAATTAATTGACCATTCATGTTGAATAACGAAATATTTACTACCTGTCTTTTGTCTAGTTCAAATTCAAGATTAATAATTTCTACCACAGGGTTGGGGTAGGTGCTTACCTCACTTTTAAGGGGGGTGTTAGGTACTGATGCCGATTGATCTAAGCTCACTTCAATTAAATAATTATCGTGTTGATCACTAGCATTGCCCACGCAACCAAATACCCACGCAGTGTTGCTATTAAACTTATTGGCTATAGTAATGTAATCGCCCCAACGCTCGGTGTCATCGTCAAGTATATCTATGGAGCCTTCGCCTTCTTGCAAAGTAACTTCACCGCTCTGCTCTAGGTTTTCATCAATATTTATAATATTTAATTTGGGGTAAATATCTGCTCCAGATTCGGTGTAGGCCACAAATACATTTTGATCGTCATATTCAGTACCTGCGGCACCAACTGATGGATAAGCCAAGTTTCTTTTTTTACCATCTTTATGCATTATTATGGTTTCAATCCCTTTTGTTTTTAAATCAATTTGGTGGTAACCAATTGCTGCATAGTAATTTACGGTGGCTGTAGTATGTACTAAATGAATTTTTTCATTTATTAAAATTGCATTTTTCACTCTTGCATCGCCCATATCAAGTTCTTGATCAGAGTTTAACATTTCACCATCATTCGGTATATCGTAATAAGGTATTTCTAGCTCTTCGCCCTCAAGGTTTCCGGTTGATGTGTTTAAGGTATACAAGGCAATAATATTGGCAAAATCACCTTCAGTTGAAACAAAGTATGCGTTTTCAGAATAGCCCCCACGGTTGCCTTTTTCAACAGGCACAACAGTAAATGCATTGCCTAATGATGTTTTTATGCCGCTCCAATGGGTATATGAAATTGATTTGCCTTCAAATCCATTGCTTTTCTCAATTTTTATAATGGCCGATTGCGAAAATCTGTCGGAACTGCTAAACATATTGCCACTTACATATAAGTGGTTTTTGTTAACTGAAATATTGGGGTAGTCTAACCATTCGTCGGCATCGTCAACATCACCTTTTATAGTGTAGCCATACCAACCATCCATTGGGTTTTCAGTTTGAGAAAAAAATATGAGAACTTCGCTCTCTTCAGGAGTATGGCCATTTAGTATCACCATTATAAAGCGATTATTGTCTTGGTCATAAAGTACTCTCGGATCAAAAAGATCTTCGCTCAGGTTGTCAAAATAATCGCGAGATAATTTTAAAAAAGTGGTAAACCCTAAAATTGAGCCATCGGTATCATAGTAGTAAACATTAGAGTTAATTGATGATACAATATATCCGTTATTGCTTACGGCCATGGCATTATCTGGCGGAGTGTAGCCATTAAAAATATTGGCTTCAAAAGCATTAAGCACATTAGGGGCACTTGCTTTTTTGTTGGCCGCATTGTTTACCTCGTTGTAACTATTATTGAGCAGCAAAGGGTTTTGTGTGCTCTTTTTATGAATAGATTGCCCAGGAATCGATAGCCGCGTAACTTTATGCTCATAAGCATAATTGCTACCTAAGGCTGGTATTTTAGCTGATAAGCTAACTTCTTTAATTAAAGAAGGCTCAAACACTAAGTGTTGAGCCTTCATATTTTGTAGTACTAAAACAAAAAGTACTATTGCTATTATTGATTTTATTCTCATTCTAATTTGTGGGCCTTTAAGACATAAGTTGTCTTGCCATTGTTAAGACTCACAAAGTAAAGGCCTGAAGGTTGCTTGGTCAAAATTTCACCAACATGAATTTGATGCCTTCCACGGTTATAAGAATTATTAAGGTTAAAAACCGTTTTACCCGTAGCATCAGCAATTGAAATATTCAATGGCTCAGGTTTTTCTAGCTCAAACTCTAATACTTGATTATTTGATGGGTTTGGATATAAAGCCATTTTGTAAGTATTGGCTTCTGTTATGCTACCCCCTGCAGAGTCAACAATTACTATATCTTGAGTAAAAGTATCGTTGCACTGAAATGATGTGTTTGCTACCAATTGTACAGTGTAAGTGCCTGACCCTGGGAAGATATGGGTAATTGAATCAGCATCTTTTAAACCTGTTTCACCATCTCCAAAATCCCAATCAAGGCCTAAATAATTTTCGCATTTAGGGTACATAAAGCAGATTATAGCAATGGCCTTGTAGTCAAAGTAGGCAGTAGCTCGTTTTTCGATTCTAATTAATTGTGTTACACTGTCTTTATTACCAGATTGTTTATCAACAGCAATAAGACTTACTGTAAAAGAATCTTCAAGTTTATCGCTCGAAAAAGCATGCTCTGTTTTTTTAGTTGAGTAAGTGGTGCCATCTCCCATATACCAAAAAAAGCTATCGGCGTTAAGTGATTGGTTTCCAAACGGAATTACTTCTTTTTCGCACCAAATTGAAGTAGAAACATTGATTTTAGCAATAGGGTCTTGCGCCTTTGCAGCTAAAACAACAAAGCTTAAGGCAAGTAGAGTAAAGATTTTTTTCATAAAAATTACAGTTAGTTGTTAAAAGCAAAAGTATGTATTTGTGTTAAACAAAGTAGATGCTATACTTAATCCTAATTTTGCGGTATGCGCATTGATATTGTAACCATTTTTCCGCAAATGCTTGACGGTTTTTTAAATCAAAGCATTTTAAAAAGAGCACAAGACAAAAAATTAGTTGAAATTAATGTGCATCAACTCCGAGATTATATTCCAGATACATTTAAGCAAAAGCAAGTTGACGATTATGCCTTTGGAGGCGGCGCAGGT
>JBMYOR010000449.1:0-3254 GCA_049599535.1 Bacteroidia bacterium
CTGAGAAACTCGCAAAAATGAAAGATCCGTTAGTAAACATGCAAATCGCCTTAGCTAAAGGTCAAAACAAAGCGGGTGCAGTGTCAACAGACCTTAATGCATCAATAAGAGAAAAACTACCCGTTTATGTTAACCTAAAAATGAGAGCAAAAGGTAGCCAGTTTATTCCTGATGCAAATTCAACCCTTAGATTTACTTACGGATCGGTAAAAGGCTACTCTCCAAAAGATGCAGTGTATATGCCACCTGTTACCACGGTAAACGGAATTCTTGAAAAAGCGGCCAAAGGCGGCGAATATGTTATGGAAGATGAGCTTAAAAACGCAATTTTAAATAATAATAGCGGTGAGTTTTTTAGAAAAGAGCTCGGTTCTGTTCCTGTTAATATTCTATACAATACCGATACAAGTGGTGGCAACTCAGGTAGCCCTATATTAAATAAAGATGGCAAACTCATTGGCTTAAACTTTGACCGTGCTTTTGAAGCCTGCGTAAATGATTTTGCTTGGGATGATTCATACAGCCGATCAATCGGTGTTGATATCAGATACATTTTATGGGTAACTCAACACGTGGGTCAAGCAGATCATATTGTAAATGAAATAAGAAATAATTAGTGAAAATTAAACTCCTTTTGACTTTATCAGTATTGTTAATTGCAAATTTTGCAACAGCAGAATATGTGGTATTAAAATACTCGGGTAAACCACTATACTCTACAGCTACCGGAAAAACATGGACTAAGATTGCAAAAGGAGATCAAATTGAAATTAACGGACAAGTAAGGCTGAATCCATCAGAATACTTATTAATTAAATCTGAATTTGGATTGCTTGAGTTTAATATTAAAGGTACTTACAAGTTAAATGAGTACGAGGGCAAGCTTAAAAAACTTGATGAACTTGCATTAAACTTTGAAAAACAAGCACTTGATTCAATCGTTTCTAACACTCCAAAAAAGAATAAATTATATCAGAAAAGTTTACTCGACGCCAAAACTGATCAAGATTTATTTTCTGTTTTTCCGAGCCCTACCATTACCTACGACAATGAAATTGAGCTTAAATGGAGACCAATGGACAACAACACATACATTGTTACCTTGGCATATAACGAAGAGAGTATTTACTATTATAGAGAAGTAAATGGCGATAAGTTAAATATTGATCTTTTTGAGTTACAGCTACCAACCGATAGATGCCTGTACTGGAGTGTTCAGGTAAAAGGGTCTCAGTACAAAAGCAAACCCAAGTGTATTTACATACTTAATATTGGCGAAACATCAAATATTGAACTGCCAAGATACCAACTCGAAAACCAATTAAACCTTGAACGCTCAGCCGTACACAATTTAATGATGGCCTTATTTTATGAAAAGAATAAGATTATGCACCGTGCCGAAAAGCACTACAGACTTGCTTGGGATTTAGCGCAACACGATAAAAGGTACAAGCAGATTTATTATAATTTTTTAAATCGTAGAAACTCAATTAGCATTGAATAAAAAAATCATAATTGCCATTGATGGTTTTTCATCGTGTGGCAAAAGCACAGTGGCAAAAGCTGTTGCAAAAAGCTTAGCATACTCTTTTATAGATACCGGGGCAATGTATAGGGCAGTTACCTTATTTATGGTAGATAATGGTATTAGCTATTTAAATCAAACCGAAGTAGTTGAAGCGCTAAATCAAATTAAAATAGATTTTGAATTTAACGCGAGCCGAGGTGCTAGCGATGTTTTACTTAATGAAATAAACGTTGAGCATCAAATTAGAGAAATGCGCGTAAGTAGCCAAGTGAGCAACTATGCAGCCATTAAACATGTAAGAACTGCAATGGTGAGCCAGCAACAGCAAATGGGTAGCAAAGGGGGTGTTGTGCTTGATGGTCGTGATATTGGTACTGTGGTTTTTCCTAATGCCGAGCTAAAAATATTTATGACCGCAAGCCCTGAGGTAAGAACCGAACGCAGATATAAAGAGCTGATTGAAAAAGGTGATAAAGTAACTAAAGAAGAAGTGCATAAAAACCTTGAAGAGCGAGATAGAATTGACTCTACTAGAAAAGAGAGCCCACTAAAGCAAGCTGACGATGCCAAAATACTTGACAACTCAAGCCTAAGTATGACTCAGCAACTTGATATTGTTCTTAACTGGGCTAATGAAATAATTAATTCGTAATAGGTAAACTAACACTAAAACTACTACCCTTACCCAGCTCACTTTGTACCCAGATTTTACCTTTTAATTTGTGTATAAATTCATAGCACAGTTGTAAACCCAAACCTGTGCCTTTTTCGTTTTCGGTTCCCCTAGTAGAAACTACTTGAGCAACATTAAAAATGGTTTTCACCTTCTCTGGCTCCATTCCAACGCCTGTATCAATTACTGATACATTTAGCTCATTATTTTTTAAATAAGCATGTAATTTAATGGTGCCACCTTTTGGAGTAAACTTAATTGCATTTGACAAAAGGTTTCGTATTACCGTTTTTAGCAGGTTTTTGTCAGTTACAAGGTTTAGATTATTTGGTAATTCATTTATTCCCAATTCTAATTTTAGCTCCTTTTGATTAGCCGCTAATTGCACTCCATTAATAGTGCTTTTTAGTAAACTAATAATATTTGTTTTATCATTTTCAATGTTTAATGCCCCTGTTTGAGACTTTGCCCAAATTAAAAGATTGTCTAATAAGGTTAATGAATAACCTGACGCTGTATTTACCTTTTCAATTAAGTCAGCAAGCTCCTCGTGACCTAAATTCTCTAAATTTTCTTTAATAAAATCGGTTAAACCTATAATGTTTGAAAAGGGGCTCCTTAAATCATGTGCAATTATCGAAAACAGTTTGTCTTTAGTTGAATTTAACTTGGCTAACTCGTTTTTCTGTTTCAATAGCTCATTTTCATCGTTAACCCTTCTGCTTATATCATGTATAATTCCAACCAAAAATTTGTTTCCATTACTATCTACAAACCTTGATTTTCTAGTAGAAATATATCTTTTGGGTAACCCTTTTACCGTTAAAGTTTCTTCGTTTATATTTTCTTCTCCGGTTTGAATTACATGGTTATCAATTGCTAAAAAACTCTCTCTTTCATTTTCAGGCACATGTTCTGCCAAAGTTTTGCCAATCACATCGTTGGCTTGTAAACCAAACATCTCGCAAAATGCCCCATTTACATAAATAAGTTTACTCTCAAAATCTTTTACAAATACAGGATCGCCTAGTACTTCCAATATTAGTTTAGGAA
>JBMYOR010000450.1:0-3254 GCA_049599535.1 Bacteroidia bacterium
TTACTTTGTGCTCTCTTCTTTTCTATGCATGATCGATTTAGCTATTTCAGCATTGATTAAGTTAAGTAAACACTTAAGCTAAGAACTGTTTGAAAGTGCAATAAAAATCCACTATTTTAAATAGGAATACCTGCCAATGGGTTTGATTATTCCGAAAAATTCAAATTGGTTTGATATAACCGATATGCAGTTTGTTTACAATTATAGGTAGTTGGTATCAAAAAAATAATAAAAGGGTTTTAGGAGTGTAATATTTGAACAAATAAAGTAATAAGAAAATGAAAGAGTTAAAGATTTCTATGTTTGTTGTAATAACATTGTTGTTAGTTGGTAATACTTCATGCCAAAGAGTATTTGGCAAGCGCTCATGGTTGTCGGGCACAATGTTTTGCAAGGTTGATGGAAAACGATGGAAAGCCACGGTTTCTACTATTAATACTACTGATTTAGATGATAACTTCTTTGCACTTGATGGCAATGGAGGCAAAGGTTCTTTTAGTATCTCGTTTAGAAATTATACCGGACCAGGTGTATACGTGCTTTCAAATAGCTCATCAATTACCTCTTATGGTACTGGGCTTTTCGTACCTAGTGAGTCTTATGTAGAAAAGATGGGACTTGATAATCCTGAAAATTATCCGATTTACGGTTTTATTAATAGTAAGACCGATTTTACTGTAGAAATCACAGAAGATAATGAAGATGTTTTAGAGGGTAAATTCTTTGGACAGTTGTATGATATAGATGATAATATTTACATAACTGTTACAGATGGCGAGTTTTCTCACAATAAAAGAAGCTCAGATGAAGACTAGTAAAATACATTTCAATAGAATAGGCCTGACCATAACGTTGCTTCTGCTCTTATTCAATTTTTCAAAAGGTCAAAGCTTAGTTCAATACAATAGTTTCTCAGATGCATTAAAAAACAAAGACTCATTAAAACGAGTTGTAATTGTAACTGATAACCTATTAAACGCTTTTACAAAAAAATGGGAGAAAACAAGTAATCTGATAGAGTTAGAAATTAACTGTGATGAAATTAAAGATTTGCCGACGAGTTTTAATGAACTGAATGAACTTAAGTCTCTTAAGCTTATAGGGGATAATATTGTTATTCCAGAATATATCAGTGAGCTAAATACGCTTGAAAAAATTGTGATTGAATCCACAGGCTCTTTTACTTTTAAAGCTAGCCTAGTTAATTTTCCTTCTCTTAAAGAGATTGTGGTAGAAGGGGCTCAGTATAATAATTATGATTATTTATTAGAAAGTTTAAAGGAAGTAAATAAGCCTGTAAAGCTATTTTTAATCAACGACAATGAAAAAGAGAGTTCAGATTATGTCAATAACTATAACGAAAAATTTGATGGCTTAAAACTATTGCTCAAATCACCTGCTAATACTAATATTAAAACGGCTCACTTAATTAACCCAAATTTTCAAACACTATGGATTGAGAGTGTTGTAATAGTTGATGTAAATTTTACCCAACTCGTAAACCTTGAAGTTTTTCATGCATATCAAATGTATTTGATAAATACAGAAGGTCTTAGTAATGCTCAAAATCTTAAAACCTTATACATTAAAAAGTGCATGGGGCTTAAAGAGTTTCCGGCAGATATTTTGAAATTAAAATCTTTAAGGTCATTAACTTTTGAGAAAAACAAGGTTTATGATATACCACTAGACCTTTGTGATATGGGTTTAAATAAAATTTATGTAGAAACCAAGGATAAATCTGAACTGCCCTGTAATCAATATAAAATTGGTAGTGATGAAGATGTAAACAAAGAGCCAATATTTATGGTTGTTGAAGATAAGCCCGAGTTTCCTGGGGGAATTGAAGCCATGTTCAGATACCTAAAAGAAAATATTGTTTACCCTACTAATGAAAAGAAGCTCGGAATTCAAGGTGTTTCATATGTTAAATTTGTTATTGATAAAGATGGAACCATTAGTAATGTTGGTATATACCCTGGAACTGAAAATAAAGGTACAGAAAGTATGCATAAAGAAGCCATAAGAGTAATTAGCACAATGCCAAAATGGAATCCAGGCAAGCAAGGTGGTAAAGCGGTAAGATGTTCTTACTTTGTTCCCGTAAGGTTTCGGTAATTTACAAGTAAAAAAAAATAAGATTTATACCATTTATGAGCTTCGTTTCTTTTATTGGAATCTGAATGGACGCAGCATTTATTGGTATCTTAGCGGAGATAAAGTACTTTTAATCGACAGGAAATGAAAATACATTTTTTTCTTCTTTTTATTTTGCTCTTTTCGCAAAATGATGCAATTTCTCAAGATCAAAGAATAAGCTCAATAAGGCTCAACTTAAGAGCAGGTTTTGCAGTTGCTCAAAACAATAGCATAGTAAATAATCAAGGGGTTACTATGAGTCAGTTAGCTAATAATCAATCTAGCTATGAAATTACCAACGGAAACATGGGGAGTCGAGGTTTTGGTATGGGCTTAAGTGCTAGTTTAAAAGATATTGTTGAAATTGAAATGGGGTATGAGCGAATTGGAATTGTTCAATCTTTTGCGCAAGATATCAGTTTCTACTATTTGCCACCAAATGGCCATACTAATATATCGGCCATTGTAACTGATTTTGAATTGAATAAATTAAGCTACGGTGGCTACTTAAATTATCCTTTGGGCGGCAAATCAAAAAAAGCTTATGTATACGGAAGTTTCTTTTTAAACACTGCCTGGGTTGATGATAAAACCAGATTAAGAAGCGGGGAGATATACAAATCTGGAGTGTCAAATATAAGTAACGAGCAGTATGCCCTAGACCCAGCCGAGTATTCAGGACCTGTATATACCAGTATTATAATCCAACAACGTTTTAAAAATATTCCATCAATAGGAGCAGGGTTTAAATACGTGGTGCCAAGGTCTGGCGTGGCTTGGAAATTTGGAGTTAACTATACCATTGGTGATGAAGTGGTTTATAAATTTAACCATAAATGGTACGATTACGGTGAACTTGTAAACGATAATGATTGGATGCACACGGTTCAAAATGTATTTTATTATATGAACCTGGGAATTCCATTATTAAAAGGTGGTAAAGAGAAAGATGAACCGCTATTGGTTGCGGAAAAAGAAAAGGTTGAAGAAGAAATTCTTGAAACGGAAAAAATAGAGAAAAACAGCCAAACTGAATATCCTGATTATCCCGACGAAGGAAATACTAGCTTACCAAATGAAGAGTATATGGCCAATAACATCATTTTTTTACTTGA
>JBMYOR010000451.1:0-3248 GCA_049599535.1 Bacteroidia bacterium
CTCCCTGCTAATACCTTGCCCGATGGGGTACAACCAACATTAGGGCCAGATGCCACAGCATTAGGGCAAATCTTTTGGTACACCTTGGAAGGACGTGATAAAAAAGGGAATCCAACAGGTGGTTGGGATTTGCACGAAATCCGTACCGTTCAAGACTTTTATGTAAAATATGGATTAAACGCAACCGCAGGGGTTTCAGAAGTAGCGTCCATTGGTGGTTTTGTAAAAGAATACCAAATAGATGTAAACCCTGATGCACTTAAAGCCTATAACATCCCTTTGCATAAAGTTATGCAAGCCGTGCAAAAATCAAATAAGGATGTAGGTGCTAAAACCATAGAAATCAATCAAGCTGAATATTTGGTTCGCGGTTTAGGTTATATAAAAAAAGTAGAGGACATTGAGAAGGCGGTTGTTGCCGTACATGACAATGTACCTGTAAGAATTAAGGACATTGCCGTGGTATCTCTAGGCCCTGCTACAAGACGGGGTATTTTGGATAAAGATGGTGCAGAGGTAGTAGGTGGAGTTGTTGTTGCCCGCTATGGCGCCAACCCATTGCAAGTAATCAACAATGTAAAAGAGAAGATAAAAGAAATAGCACCTGGGCTTCCGAAGAAAACATTAAGGAATGGTAAGGAGAGCCAACTTACAATAGTTCCGTTTTATGACCGCTCTGAGTTGATATATGAAACCTTAGGGACTCTTGAAATTGCTATAGCACTTCAATTGCTCATCACAATTCTGGTGGTAATTGTTATGGTTTACAATCTAAGGGCTTCGTTTCTTATCTCAAGCATATTACCAATTGCCGTTCTAATGGTTTTTATTGCCATGCGCTATTTTGGCGTAGATGCCAATATTGTGGCACTTTCTGGTATTGCCATTGCAATTGGAACTATGGTGGACTTGGGTGTTATCTTATCAGAGAACATCATAAAACACATTGATGAAGCTCCGCCTGGCCAAAAACTAATTGATACGGTGTTCAACGGCGCTACTGAAGTGGCATCCGCCATACTTACCGCTGTTTCAACCACCATAGTAAGTTTTATACCCGTATTTACCATGCAGGCCGCCGAAGGGAAGCTATTTGGCCCACTGGCATTCACTAAAACCTTTGCGCTTATTGCTGCTTTGCTAGTTAGCCTTATGATTATGCCCACCTTGGCATATTGGTTTTTTGGCTTTAAAATCAAGAATAACTTCCTGAAAAAACATGGTGGGTATGCCTTAATTCTAATTGGTATTGCAGGCTTGTTTTTAGGCCAAGCTTGGGGAGGGCTGCTATTAATATTATTTGGTATTGTAAGTGTTATTAAGAAGGTATTTAATGCAAGAAAAGAAAAGTTCAATAGACCTATTTTGTTCTTATATAAGTACGCCGAACTCATAATTGTACTTACAGGTGTAGTTTGGCTTTTAGCTAAATATTGGTTGCCTTTGGGTGCTTCTCAACCCTTAGTGGTTAATTTCATTTTCGTGGCTTTTTTAGTCGGTACAATACTAGGTGCTTTTACGCTATTGGAGATTTACTATAAGGGCATATTACAATGGTGCTTAAACAACAAAGTGAAGTTCTTGCTAATCCCTACTTTGCTCATTCTTTTTGGTTCAAATGTTTGGCTAGGCTTTAATACTGTTTTTGGATTTGTCTCAAATGGATTTGAAAAGGTGGGTTGGAACATTAAACAAACCGCCACATGGAATGCCATGTCTCAGACTTTCCCTGGTATTGGAAAAGAGTTTATGCCTTCACTGGATGAAGGAAGTTTTCTATTAATGCCTACTTCTATGCCCCACTCTGGAGTTGAATACAATAGAAGAGTGGTTGGACAATTAGACATGCTTTTAACCAATATTCCTGAGGTTGATTTAACGGTAGGCAAACTGGGTAGAGTAGAATCAGCACTTGATCCTGCTCCAATTTCTATGTATGAAAATATTATCAATTACAAACCCGAATACATACTGAATAAAAAGGGGCATAGGCAAAGATTTAGGGTAGATAAGAATGATCGTTTCATTACAAATTCGGGTGACACGGTAAGCAACAAAAAAGGATTGAATCAAGGCATTGGTATTGCCGACCTAATTGCTGACGAAAACGGAGAATATTACCGCAATTGGAGAGAGCAAATAAAATCGCCCGATGACATTTGGAACGAAATAGTAAAGGTAACCAAGCTTCCTGGTGTTACATCAGCACCCAAACTACAACCCATTGAAACGCGATTGGTGATGTTGCAAACAGGAATGCGAGCACCAATGGGCATTAAAGTATATGGCCCTGATCTTAAAACAATTGAAAACTTCGGTATGCAATTGGAAAGTATTCTTAAAGAAGTTCCATCAGTTAAAGCCGAAGCAGTTTTTGCAGACCGAATTGTTGGTAAGCCTTATATACACTTAAATATTGATCGCGACGAAATTTCACGATATGGATTAAATATAGAAGATGTGCAACAGACCATAGAAACGGCCATAGGTGGTATGAAAATTACATCTACAGTTGAAGGGCGTGAACGCTATCCTGTAAGGGTACGCTATCCCAGAGAATTGAGAGATGATCCTGAAGCATTAGGTAGGATACTCATATCTACACCAACAGGTGCGCAAATTCCATTATCTCAAATTGTAGGTTTTGAATATGTACGTGGGCCACAAGCCATTAAGAGTGAAGAAACTTTTCTGGTTGGCTATGTGCTATTCGATAAACGCGACGGCTTTTCTGAAGTTACTGTAGTAAACAAAGCTCAACAAACCATTCTCGATAAAATTAACTCAGGTGAGTTGGTTGTACCTTCTGGTGTAAACTATAAATTTTCGGGTAGTTATGAAAATCAGGTTAGGGCAGAAAAAAGGCTCTCTATAATTGTGCCGCTTGTTTTGTGTATTGTTTTTCTCATACTGTACTTTCAATTCAAGTCGGTATCAACATCACTAATGGTGTTTTCGGGTATTGCAATGGCTTTTAGCGGGGGCTTTATAATGCTTTGGTTTTATGGTCAAAATTGGTTCGCTGATTTCGCAATCTTCGGTACAAACTTTCGTGATTTATTTCAAATACATACCATCAATTTGAGTGTTGCGGTGTGGGTTGGATTTATTGCATTGTTTGGAATTGCAACTGATGATGGCGTTTTGGTTGCTACTTTCCTTAAAGACAGTTTTAAATCAAATAAACCAAACTCTATTGCCGAAATAAAAGATGCTGTTGTTGAGGGAGGCTTACGAAGAGTAAAACC
>JBMYOR010000452.1:0-1638 GCA_049599535.1 Bacteroidia bacterium
GGTCTCATTGGCTAGACGATTGGGGTGTAATGATGGAATCACCATATAACTCTTACTCTAACTACTATTATGACGATACTCGTTTATCAAACCAGTACACTGGCCACGAAAACATTTGGGCAGCTTACGGAATGTTTGTGCATGATTTTACAAGTAAAATAAAAATAGTTGGTGGCTTAAGAGTTGAAGGTACCGATATACAAGTTACTAGTGCAGATTCACTATTAGAAAATGGCCA
Source organism: Bacteroidia bacterium (assembly GCA_049599535.1). Taxonomy (GTDB): domain Bacteria; phylum Bacteroidota; class Bacteroidia; order CAILMK01; family JACPUW01; genus JACPUW01. Next base: position 239 of record JBMYOR010000452.1, read on the forward strand.
AATCAACTCTATTGACTTTTTACCTTCATTTAATATGATTTATGCATTAAACGACAATGCCAACATAAGATTTAGTGCTAGCCAAACTTTGGCAAGACCAAATATGAGAGAAATGGCACCGTTTTTCTCTTTTGATTTCTTAGGCGGTTTCTTATATTCTGGAAACGCAAACCTTGATCGAACTCTAATTCAGAATTATGATTTACGTTACGAGCTGTACAACAAGCCTGGCGAAATGATAGCATTCTCGGCATATTACAAGAATTTTAACAATCCAATTGTTAGAGTTTTCTCACCCATTTCTTCTACGGGCGAAATCACCTTTGAAAACTTAGATAATGCAGTGGTTTACGGTGCTGAATTTGAATGGCGCAAAAACCTTGATTTTATATCAGAATCATTAAAGAACTTCAAATTTGCAGCTAACATATCTTACACATACTCTGAAGTGCAAATACCAGATGCCGACATTGTATCTTATGATAGCAATTACATAGTGAGCACTTACATGCGTCCGTTCCAAAAACTTAAAACAAGCATTGGCGGTGAAAACACTGAAAATAGAGATCAAGTGAGTATTCGCCCATTCCAAGGCCAATCACCATTTTTGGTAAATGCTAACCTTTACTACAAGAATGATTCTTTAGACCTTGAGTCTAGCTTAACATTCAATGTTTTTGGCAAAAGACTATATGAAATTGGCGCTACCGGAAACCCTGACATCTACGAAATGCCAAGACCATTATTAAATTTCAACCTTACAAAATCAATCAAAAATAAATTTGATGTTACAGTAAGTGTAGGAAATATTCTTGGTACTAGCTTTTTAACGCAACAATTTTATAAATCAGAGAACCCAAGAACAGGTTTAGTAACAGAAGAAACTTATGATGTGCAACGCTATGACCTAGGTAGAACTTACTCGTTGAGCCTTGCTTACAAAATCAACTAGAACAAACATTTGAATATAGAGAGCCCTTAATCTTACGATTAAGGGCTTTTTTGTTGGGTACTGTTTATATTTGGGCTTTAGGTTAAAACTATATGCTTGTAAAAACATTCGGCTCGGCCGTATTTGGGGTAGATGCCATTACCATAACTATTGAAGTTAACGTAAGCTCAGGTGCTAAGTTTTTTATGGTTGGCTTGCCCGATAATGCTGTTAAAGAAAGTCAGTTTAGAATTGAAACCGCACTAAAGCATAACGATTACCATGTTACAAGAAGAAAAACGGTAATCAACATGGCACCCGCCGATATTAAGAAAGAAGGATCGGCATTTGACCTCCCCTTGGCCATTGGTATTTTAGCGGCTACCGATCAGGTTACATCTACAGAGCTCGATAATTATATCATAATGGGAGAACTATCGCTCGATGGTTCAATAAGACCCATTAAAGG
>JBMYOR010000452.1:1648-3245 GCA_049599535.1 Bacteroidia bacterium
GCCTATTGCCATACAAGCTCGAAAAGAAGGGTTTAAAGGCATTATGATACCTAAAGTAAATGCCCGAGAAGCCGCCATTGTAAATGATATTGATGTTTATGGCATTGATCATATTAATGATGTGGTAGGCCTATTAAACAATACCACCACCATTACACCTGAAGTGGTGCATACGCGAGATGAGTTTTTTAGTAATGTAAATGAAGTTAGTGCCGATTTTAATGAAGTTAAAGGTCAAGAAAACATAAAACGGGCCCTAGAAATCGCCGCGGCTGGCGGCCATAATGTTATTCTAATTGGCCCGCCAGGTGCTGGTAAAACCATGTTGGCCAAAAGACTACCTTCAATACTACCTCCGCTTAATTTACACGAGGCGCTTGATACCACTAAGATTCATTCGGTTGCAGGCACTTTGCCTAAAGAATCATCGCTTATTACGCAACGTCCCTTTAGAAACCCTCACCATACCGTAAGTGATGTGGCTATGGTAGGCGGCGGCTCTTTTCCGCAACCCGGCGAAATTTCGTTAGCGCACAATGGGGTTTTATTTTTAGATGAACTCCCCGAGTTTAAACGAACCGTGCTTGAGGTACTTAGGCAGCCGCTCGAAGAAAGAAATGTAACCATATCAAGAGCTCGATTTACAGTAACATACCCCGCTAGCCTAATGCTTGTAGCAAGTATGAACCCCTGCCCTTGCGGTTACTATAATCACCCTGAAAAAGAGTGCGTATGCTCGCCCGGCGTAGTGCAGCGGTATTTAAACAAAATATCGGGGCCTTTACTCGATAGAATTGATTTGCATGTTGAAGTAGTGCCTGTGCCATTTGATGAATTACAACGAGAAACAAAAGTTGAAAACAGCCTGAGCATAAGAGAAAGAGTTGAAAAAGCCAGAAACGTGCAAGAAGAACGCTACAAGGAATCAAAAAGCATTTATTGCAATGCACAAATGCAAACCAAAGAGCTAAGAACCGTTTGCCAAATAAATTCAGCTGGCCAAAATCTGTTGAAAACCGCCATGAGCAAGCTCAATTTATCGGCAAGGGCTTATGACCGTATTTTAAAAGTCTCAAGAACTATTGCCGATTTAGCCGGGAGCAACGATATTAAAATTGAGCATTTGGCAGAAGCTATTCAATACCGAAGTTTAGATAGAGAAAATTGGGCAGGCTAGTGGTTTATAACCAGCCAAAACTTATATCAACAACCCACTTTTGGCTGATTATAAAATCAAAATTTAAATAACTCAGAAGCACCTATCTCATTGTTTACCAATGATAAACTGTGTTGATTTTGCACCAAACCATTTGCTGTAACCAAGCATAAAAACAAACTTTTTCTAACCCCTAGCATGTTTTGCTCAAACTCAGCAAGTTTTAGTTTTAATTCATCGGCATACTTTTTTGTTACTGTATATGGCTTATTATAAAATTTCATTTCGCAAACCGTAACTACGTTATCCGCCCTATCTATTAGCAAATCTATTTGTGCATTTTTATAGTTTTCATTAGATGAAATTAATTCTTGACTGTCTTTAAATGTAGCTTTTAGTTTTTTACTTTTTGCAATTTCAGAAATGATAAAAGAAGAAAGT
>JBMYOR010000453.1:0-3242 GCA_049599535.1 Bacteroidia bacterium
ATAACAGCTACAGACATTTGCACGCTAATGCTTTACGGTAAGTATGCCAATTGGAAAAAATATAACGTAGTTTCTAAAAAGTACTTGAACATTTGGAATTGCGAAACAGAACACCTGATTGTGGTTCCGATGAAAACAATTGATAAGATTGATAAAGACCAAGAAAAGAGAAAAACAAAAAAATAAGGTTGCGCAGAATTTAAGATCAAATACCAAAATGCGTTTTTTTACATAGCGACCTAAAACAAATATTCTTAACCGGCTTGAATAGTTGGACCAAATTGTGGCCTTAAAAAATTTTAGCCTAAGCAAAGGTAGTTACCGCCTATACATTAGATTTAATCCTTATCGCTATCCTCTACCTTTTCAGCATTAAGCAATATGTAATTAAGATCTTCATAATTAGTGCTATTAAGCTTCATTCTGCCCTTAAATGTAATATAATCGTCGGTTTTTAGCTTTTCGTCTGGAATAGATTTAAACTTTAATTGCATTACCGATTCAGGGCCGGCGCCACCACAAAAGTAACAAGCGCTAAATGGGTAGGCCGATAACACATACATACCCGATGAGATATCTACCGGGATTATATAGCCTGAAATTTGAACCATTTGATTGTTAAGTGCTAAAACCTTATCGCCAAAAATTGGCTTTAAAAAATACTGTTCGGTAACTGAATCATAAACATCTTCAAACGTAACATCTTGCAGCATCCACCACCTTACCGTTTTGTAATCATCAGATGTAAATGCAAATGCAAAAACGGTAAAAAGAAATCCAAAAAGTGCGGTTTTAATTAAGTGCATGTAGGGTAAAATGTTGTTATACAATTATTTTACAAAGTTAGAATCATTTTTAGCAAAGTGTAAAAATACTGATACTAATCTTCGGCAAGTGTTTTTGAAATATTAATTCTAAAAGCCATAATTGAAGGTACCAAAGCTGAAGCACTTGCAATAGCAATCGCTAACAGTACCAACCAATATTCATCATTTAAAATACCAAAGCTATTAAAGCTGTAATGGTAATTGCTATCTAAATAGTTTCCTAAAAACACAAGCAATCCGCGGCTCAGTAATAGCCCTAAAGTGCTTGATAATAAAGCTATTAAAATAGATTCATAAAATACCAAAAGTACAAGTTGCATAGGGTGTGCTCCCAAACTTCTCATAATTGCCAATTCATATTTACGCTCTTTTAAGGCTGCCAATAGCGATAAAAACACTGATATACCTGAAATAATTATAATGAGCAACGCCAAAAGCCTTAGGGTTTCAATACCAATACCCATCTGATCAATTAAATTGCTAATGTGTACCGATGGCGATGCCGCTTGCATATCGGTATTATCACTCACCATTCGTGGAAACATAAACTTATAGTTCATACTTGACATTTGAACTAAAATTGCCGTATACTCTTTTGATGATTCTGCGCCATTGGCATTGTGTTCGTGCCCGTGTATTTGCCAAACCGACTCAATATTGCAAATAATTAATTGATCAATAGCTAAACCGGTCTCTGCTAATACACCAACTACGGTATAAGCGTGCTCATCATGTACGTGTTCGTCATCGGCTTCTTCCATTCCGTGGCTTCCGTGAAAATGATCACCTACCTTTAAGTTTAACCTTAGAGCAGCCTTTGCACCCAAAACCACTTGCATATTTTTTTCAAATGGCTTACCTAAAGCAAATTCTGTTTTGTAATGTGTTAAATATTCTTTAGTTGTGCCTAATATTTTAAACCCCTTGTAGCTATCTCCAAATGCTAATGGTATAGCTGTTTTTACCATTCTGTTGTTTAATACAAAATCAGCATCTTTTTCATCAATATTACCCGTAGGCGAATCTATATGATATATACTGCTTAATATGAGCTGTTTAGGACTACCCTTTGCGCCTACTACGTAATCTACGCCTTCAATATTTTTTAAAAACTGACCTTCGAGCTGATGCCCCAGTTGCAAAACCAAGCTAACCATTGAAACACCGAGTAGCATTAATAAAACTGAAACACCGGTAGAAAAAGGTTTATGCCAAAGGTTGCGCCAGCTTACTCTTAATAAATTCATAGCATAATCGAATTGGTGAAAAAATCCTTTATTCTTTGATCATGGGTAACAACTACCAAAGCTGCGCCAACCAAGTCGGTTTGTTCTTCAAGTATTTTAATTACTTCGGTGCAATTATCGTCATCAAGGCTAGATGTAGGCTCATCGGCCAATACCAGTGTAGGATCGTTTATAATTCCCCTTATTATTGATGCTCTTTGCAATTCTCCTTGACTCAATTTTTGAATCGGCGCATTGGCCCTATGGCTAAGGTTAAGCCTTTCTAAATAAGTGGCTACTTTTTGGGGTTTAGGCTTTTGCCTAGCCAGTTTTTGAGCCCATAATATATTTTGCATAAGTGTAAGTGAAGCAATAAAATGCGGCACCTGAAACACAACACCTATATTTTGAGCCCTAAACTGATCGTTTTTAAAACCCGATAAAGATTGAAGTGAAGTATCGTTTATTATTACTTCTCCGCCCTGAGGCTTTAAAAAACCAGCTAACAAATGCAAAAAGGTTGTTTTTCCTTTACCTGAATTTCCTAATATGAGCATATGCTCACCCCTATTTACGTCAAGATTAGGAAAATCAAAAGTCCTTTTTTCGTTATATGAAAAAGTAAGGTTTTTGGTTTTGAGCATAACTGAGTTTGCGAGTTTCAAAACTAAAGTTTTATTTTTGCAACATAGTTGCATTTAATATATGAATTTTAATCACAGTCACGACAAAATAGGTATTTGGAGCTCGATTCTTTGCATAGTTCACTGCTTAGCCGTTCCGGTTGTAATGGCCTATACTAATAATAGTTTTGATCTACACGATAAAGTTTGGTGGGATTTAATCCAAGTATTTTTTGTGCTTATTGGGTTTTGGGCCGTTAAACACGCCGTTAGTCATGTTAAAGTAGCATGGCTTAAAATTTCGTTTTGGGTATCGTTTGCCATTTTAGTAGCAAGTATTTTTATGCACCACTCACTTTTGGGCGAAATACTAAACTATACTGCGGCTGGCAGTTTGGTAGGGCTGCATACTTTAAACTTATACGTATCACGAGATAAGAAGCCCGCAGTTGCACAAGCTTAAATTACTGCTAAAGCCACTAGAGTGGCTTATTCTTTTACTTGTTAAAATATACCAATATTTAATATCTCCAATTTTTCCGGCATCATGCAGATACACCCCAACT
>JBMYOR010000454.1:0-660 GCA_049599535.1 Bacteroidia bacterium
TGCTTATCAATAAAAATTTAAACAAAAAATCTCGTTTTTTAAAACTGTATCAGTTGCCCATATTTTGGTAACTGGGGTTTCTTTTAGCTTTAATTTGGCTGTGTCTGTTACTTTACAATTATTTGAGTCAATCCCAGTATATAATATTGGCAATAAACCATTGGTATATCCATAATTTAGTGGAATAACTTGAAATGAGCCTGTTTGAGCAATGGTATCAAATGTCCAAGTAGAACTTTTTAAATGTGTACTAATTTTAAAAGTATCATTGGCACATATAGAATCTACTATTACAAACTTTGGTTTATCGGCGTTTACAGGAAATGCAGTTACAGTTTTTAAAGCGCTGCATCCAGTTTCGTCGTGCACATAACCAAGTTCGTAATTAGCTTTTGAGCTTAATTTTATAATCATTGAATTGGTGTCTCTGGTAAGAAGAAACATATTACCAAGAGTATTGTCATACCAACTCAGTTCTCCTTCTTTTACTCTATTCGCCTTTACAGTGTCAAAAGCATTTATACAGAGTAATGAGTCGGTTAAATAGAAGTCTTCTATAGGATCAAATAGTCTGTATTCAATGGTATCTATTTCGGTACAACCATACCCATCTGTTGATTTGAAAGTGTATTGTCCGTTGTAAGGAAAAATGAAATATGG
>JBMYOR010000454.1:670-3241 GCA_049599535.1 Bacteroidia bacterium
ACCCATCTGTTGATTTGAAAGTGTATTGTCCGTTGTAAGGAAAAATGAAATATGGATTGGAAGAGCTTTCAATCAAGTTTCCTAGTGAATCTAGCCAAGTATAGGTAGCTGTAGAGTCAAGGTCGTTCCAATAATATTTTTGCTCAAATTTAAAGGTATCGCTATCGGCGTGGCAAATTCCAATCTTTTTGCCAAAAGATAAAATATGCGGTTTGTTCACTGTAATATAGGCAGAGTCGCTACCTGAGCAGATACTGTCTTTATAAGTTACAACAATGAGCGAATCAGAGTAACCAAGACCAATTTTTTGGCTACTCACAAGGTTGTTTGTTTTTAAACCAGTACTCCATGTTAAGCTTGTCTTTCCCCTAGGATTATGTAAAAGTGCTTTCAAAACAATTGTATCTCTCGCGCAAACACTTGTGTCATTTAACTTAGATAAATATGTCGTGTTTTTTGGAACAACATGGGAAATAGAGTCAACTAAATTGCAGCCATTAAATGTTGGTATATGAAGGATAATATGTTTTAGCCCGGGCTTTTTAAAATTAAATGTAACGGTGTCTTTAATAGGAGAATCTAAACATGGCGAAATAAACTTTCCTTTGTGTTGCCATGTAACACATTTCATTTTGTTAGTATCAATGCTTTTAAAATAAAAATTGGCATTGTTACAGCTGTCAGAAAATGATGCAACTGAATAATTTAATTTATAATCTATTACTTTAATTCGATAAACCCGCGACGTAACACCATTTACAGGGCAAGCATCATCAATTGCCTTTACCACTAAATTGAAAGTTTTACCAGTATCGCTTAGTTCTGGCTTCCATTTAAAAGTGAGCTTCGGAAATTGATCTTGTTTGTCATAATTTATTACGGCCCCCTTAATATCCGTAATGTATTCATATTCTACAGTGTCTTCCTTATCTTTATCGCTAACACATATCTCAATAACATTTAAGCTATTAGCACAAAAGTTTACTTCAAAATTATCTGGCTTTGGTTGCGAGCAATTCACACCACTTAGTACTGGCGGGTTATTATCTGGACATTTAATAATAATAAATGGTGTTTCTCTGGTAGTAACTGCACGTCTTACACCATTTCGGTATAGCTCAACTTTATATGTAAGCAAGGTAAATTCAGTTTTCATAGGTCTCACCATAAAAACACCGTTAAGCGAATCAAGATGAATTCCTCTCGGAAACTTTAAACCTGTTTTAGGAAAACCCAAATAGTAAATGGGTTTATTGTAGCTGTAATTATTGCTCCATGTTGTTTTTCCTTTGCCACTAGTTTTTGGTTCTGCAAAAGAATATACCAATGAATCAATTGAATTCGCTTTTTCGGCTCCTAGACTATAAATTAAATCTCTACCAAGGCAAGAAATAAGAGGTGGTTCATTTATCCATTTTGGTGAATTTATTGGATTAATGGTATCGCAGATGTACATTTTAGCATCAAGATATTGTTTTTGATTAGCTGCACCCGTTGTTATTGAGCCCGTTCTACAGCATTGCGCCCAAGTTAAGGTTACATCACAACAACCATTCTTTCGCCATTGACTAGAAATGAGTATAGTAGAAAGCTCAATTTTCTCAATACCGTATTTAAAAAAGCATCCACGGCTATCGCATCTCGAACACTGTCCTTCGCAAACTGGTGTAATATCTTCTCCAGCATTTCTTGTAGTGTTTAATCTCATTGAGCCACAGTTTGAAAGAGCGTTAACGGGTGTCGCACTCAAGGCTCTACCATTACAATCTCTATAAACAGTTGTGGTAATTTTAAAGGTATCAATGCCAATTTGCTCCCAAGTAATACCGCCGCCAAGCGTGTGGTTGCAAAACGCCTGAGAAGTGATTAATAGAAAAACCGAAATGCTTAGAAACCTTATCATAGCTGTCTTTTAAATTAGATGCTGTGCCGGTTTTATTGGTTGCTTATTGCTTTAAGATTCTTTTAGCATATAAACCTTCTTTAGTGTCAATAAGCACAATATAAGTGCCAACGGGAGCAGAGGTTAAATCAAGGTTTGTATTAGAGTTTGAAGGTTTAAAGGGTTTCAAATGCTTGCCGGTAATGCTATATACAGAAACATTTAATATCTCCATTTCAGAGTCAATAAACAACAATTGAGATATAGGATTGGGGTAAATGCTTAATTCTGAGTTTAATTGCTCTATGCTAGTTGGAAATCTTTGAATAACAATATCATTCGCCTTAATGGTAGATGTTGCACAGCCATTATCTTTGTTTGTTACAGTTAGCTTCACCCAAAACTGCCTAAAGTATCAAAGCTAACTTGTGGTTTATAATCATTAAAAGTCATAAAAACAGGATCGCCAAATTCCCAATAGAAGCCGTGATTGTGTTTTTTTTCAATGGTAGGAATAGGATAGAATATTTCATTGAGCAAATAAAGTGTGTCGCTTGCCCAAATTTGAGTAATAGGTGTTTCTTCAATTTTTAGGTTGGTCATTGACGCTACTTTGCAATAGTTTGAGTCAAAGCCTGTAAACGTAATTGGCATTAGGCTATCGGTGTAGCCATAATTTATTGGAACAA
>JBMYOR010000455.1:0-3232 GCA_049599535.1 Bacteroidia bacterium
GTTATATAAACTTTTCGCTCCATTAGTTTGTTTGCCAAAGCTCTTAACATTTTTGGCGGCGCAGCTTCATCAACAAAATGGAAACCGTTTTGGCCCGTTTGCTCCATGAGCTCTTCCATCCTATCAACCAATATTTTGGCTGTTGTTGCTTCATAAACCTTGATGTAGTCTAAAGAAACATCGCAAAAAGTGCATTTGGCCCAATAGCACCCATGTGCCAAAGTCATCTTAAGCCAAGCGCCATCGTTCCAAAGCCTATGCATTGGGTTGGCCACCTCAATTACCGAGATGTATAGGTCAAGCTGCAAGCCTTCATAATCTGGCGTTCCAACATCGCGTTGTTTAAAATCCGGCAATTCAGAACTTTTATAGTATTCAACTTGATTAGCGTTTAAAGCAAAAGTTCTTTTGAGCTTTTCAATGGGTCGCTTGCCTTCTAAATATTCTATTAGGTTTAGAATTGGTGCTTCTCCATCATCGAGTGTAATAAAGTCAACAAACTCAAAAACACGGGCATCTTCTAAGCTTCTGAGTTCGGTATTCGGATAACCGCCGCCCATGGCCACATTTATTCCTTCAAACTCATCTTTAATCATTTGCCCGCACTTAAGTGCCGCATACAAATTACCTGGAAAAGGTACGGTGAGTGCCACCAGCGTGGGTTTCTCATGAGCTATCCGTTTTCTCAGAATTTCAAGATAAATACCATCGGTGTAGGTGTCATATTCGGTTAGGGCTTCAAAAAGCTCATCAAAGCTATTGGCGGACATTCCCAGCTTTTCAGCATAGCGGCTAAAGCCAAAATCAGGATCAGCAGTTTCTATAATAAAATCAGAAATATCTTCTAAAAACAGGGTAGCTAAATGCTTGGCTTTGTCTTGTGTGCCCATGCTGCCAAAAGCCCATTCCATATCGGCTAGTTGTACAAAACGGCTGGCTTCAGGTAAATAATTTCGGCTACAAATTCTATGGGCAAGCAAACTGTTTTTGCCTTGTAAAAATGAGATTACTGCATCAACCTTTTGCTCATAGTGCTTTCTAGAAGAGATGATTCTAAAGGCATTCTCAGAAAGGTTATCTAATGCTATGCCTTCTTCAACTGCATTAAAAAGTTGGATTAAACCTTGTTTTGAAAACAGCTCAAGAATGGTTTCAATGGCTAAGTCTATTTGACTTGAAATTATTCCTTGGGTATTGAGAAAACCTTTAAGATAAGCCGTAGCGGGGTAGGGCGTATTTAACTGAATAAATGGAGGCTGTACTAAAAGCACTTTCTGCGGCATGGTGCAAAGTAAGTTGATTTGCTGCTTCTCTGTGTTTACTAGTATGCGAACGCATGCACCTTACCTTGCCAGTAAACCTAAGGCTTTTAAGGGCAAAATAGTTAATTATAATAACGACCAAAATGCAACTTAATTGATTTTGCAACTCTGAGTATAATAAAATCAAATGTTTGGGCTGTAAATACTAAAGGCTAGTTTTGCTTTGTGCACAGTCATCATCACCACCATCACCATCATGAACATAGCAGTACAAAAGGACTGTGGTGGGTTTTTGCGCTCAACCTTTCGTTTACTATCATTGAGTTTATTGGCGGCTATTTTACAGATTCAATCGCCATTGTATCTGATGCTTTTCATGATTTAGGAGATTCACTAGCCATTGCAGGAGCCATTTTTTTAGAAAAAATAGCCCAGCGTAATAGCAACTCTACTTACACATATGGCTACAAACGGTATTCAACTTTATCGGCCTTAGCCATTTCTCTCATGTTAATTGGTGGGTCAATTTTTGTTGCATATTCAGCAATTCCTAGGCTACTCAATCCTCAGCAAGTACATAGTACTGGTATGATTTGGTTAGCCATATTAGGAGTTGCAATAAACGGGGGCGCGGCATTTAAACTAATAGGCAAAAAAAACTCATTAAACCAGCGAGCTATAATGTTGCATTTGCTCGAAGACACCTTAGGCTGGGTAGCTGTTTTATTAGGCGCAACAGTAATTCATTTTACAGATTATTATATTATTGACCCTATATTATCACTAATTATTGCTATTTACATATTATTCGGTGCCTTTAATAATTTAAAAAGAGCCTTTAATATAATGCTGCAAAAAGCACCTGATAGTATTAAAAGTGATTTGATTAAAGCTGAGATTGAGCAAAATTCATGGGTTTGCGATGTTCATGATTTGCATATATGGACCCTTGATGGCGAAAAAAACGTTGCTACTATTCACATTAGACTTAACTCTGATTGTAACCTAAACCAAATGAGCCAATTTAAAAAAGAAATACGCTCGGTTTTTAATGCCAACCATATTCAGCATGTTACTATTGAATTTGACTCAGCTAATGACGATTGCGCGTTAACTGACTGCTAAACTTATCGTAATTACATCTATACATATTGTTTAAAAGATGCTTTTAGGTATAATTGAAGCCCATTTGTTATTTGTGCGAAATGAAATTTGGTATACTTACAATTTTATGCCTAATAGCTATTAATGCTTTTGGAATAAGCGATAGCGCCAAGGTGAAGCATTTATTTGACTACGTGAGTAGTCAGGCTGCTTATTGCCGCATAAATAACGCTACCGACTCGGTAGAAAAGCTGAAAACTTTGGTGCAAACTGATTTTGAAAAAAGCACTGAGTGGCAGTTGATAAAAGCGTTAAATCAAATTTGTGATAAGAAATTTAACACTGGAGTACGCGATTTAAAACAGATTAAATCTAATTCTCATAGTAATTATATTAAAGCACTAGCAAGTTTTCATTTAGGCAGGTCGTATCGCAAATATTTAAGGTCAGATTCTTGCATCACCTACTTTGAGCAAGCCATTTCAATAGCAAAAAGCATAAATGACTCAAACATTATTGGTTTGTCAAATTATAATTTAGGTAGGTTTTACGAAGACTCTAAAAATTACAAATCGGCTATAATAGAGCAGCAAGAATTATTGATATGATGGAAGAAAAGGGTATTGTCAGTAAAGCAAATCATGTTGGTAAACGTGAAGTTCTTTAAACCATTCTTAATCTTTTTTTTTCTAACAGCAAACCTTTTTGCAAATGAAAAAAATCAAATAATAGATCAACTAAATAATTTAAATTCATTAGAGTTTACTTTTAATCAATTAATAAATGACAAAACAGAAAAAGGGAGTTGTCTTTTAGAGTTTCCAGGAAAATTAAAATGTGATTACTTTGATGATAAAGAGAAAGAA
>JBMYOR010000456.1:0-3222 GCA_049599535.1 Bacteroidia bacterium
CAGTAATAATATCCCTTTCTCTGAATATTTTTCAATTATGAGTTGGCGAATTTCATCTTCAGTAAAACGCACCATTTTTTTACCCGTTACGTAAGAGTGCGGCTCGCCAATTCTGGCATATAGCAATCGCAAAAAATCGTAAATCTCGGTAATGGTACCTACCGTTGATCTTGGGTTTTTACTTACCGTTTTTTGCTCAATAGATATAACAGGGCTAAGGCCATTGATTTTTTCAACATTTGGCCTTTGCAGGTTACCCATAAACTGCCTGGCATAAGCGCTAAAGCTTTCCATATACCTGCGCTGGCCTTCGGCATAAATGGTATCAAATGCTAGCGATGATTTTCCTGATCCGCTTAGGCCTGTAAACACAATAAGTGCATTGCGCGGAAGACTTAGGTCTACTGACTTTAAATTGTGCTCATTGGCACCATAAATTTCAATCTGACCATCTTCAATGGCTTCAATATCAAGGCTTTCTTTCGCTAAGGTTTCGGTAGACATATTGCTAGGTATGGGCTAAAAAATGTGCGCAAATTTGTGGTTAATAACCCGTTTTGGCAACAAAGAGTTTAATCATCTGGTATTTAACTTAATGGCTTAGTTGGCAAGCACCTGTTAAAGCAATTTAGTTGGGAAGTGGAACGTAAATGTCAGAAAATAAAAATCCCCTTTCAATGGCTCGTAACTACCTTTAAAAGGGGATTAATTGCAGGAAAATGGTGATTTGTTGTGATGTACTAACTCTATGACGCTCAATTGCGTATAAAGGTGGCAGCGCTTGTGGCGAATGATATAAAAACTGTGGGGATTAAGCTACTGAGCCAGCTTGCCAAACTATATAGCCATAAATGCTAAATCGGGCAAGCCTAAATAAAGTAAAGAGTAGAAATTTTTTGTGCGAAAAACTTGCAGTACCTACCAAAAGGCAAATGGCGGCAAATGGTAGTGGTGTAGTGGAGGCTACAATTAATAAAAAGCCACCAAATTGATTTAAATATTTGGTGTACTTGTACATGCGCTTCATTACAAACCAGCGTACTATCGGTAATTTTCTAAAAAACCGTCCGGCCCAATAGTTTAAATAACCGGCGGCATATGAAATTAGCATTAAGCCAATTAATATTTTGATATAGGTTTTTACTCCCCCTTGCTCAATACCCCAAGCCATAAAAATTTCAGGAGTAATAATGCCAAAAAATATTTCAGAAAAACTATAAATTGTAAAAACCAGCAAGGGGTTTAATTCACTAAACCAAATTTTATAATCGTTGCCAGCAAATTTTTTGAAAAGTATAAAAGCCACTACAAATAAGGCTAGTATTAATAGCCCTTTACCCACATTTCTGATTAAAAAGTGGTATTTGTTTTCGCTTTGATTGTTTTGCTTATTAGCCTTAGTCAAAGGTTTAAAAGTTTATTCAAACGTAATCAGCACTTGGTTTTTTTCAACAGCTTGTTTGGGGCTTACAAGTATGTTTTTTACTACAACATCGGCTGATGCTTTTATTACGTTTTCCATTTTCATGGCTTCTAATACCAATAGTGCGTCTCCTTTTTTAATTTCTTGGCCTTGACTCACCAAAATTTCTAAAACCATACCCGGCATAGGAGCTTTAAGGTCAGCCTGTGCGGTGGTCATCATTTTATCTAAGCCCATTTTTTCAAGTAATAGGTCAAAATGATCTTTTATTTCAAGATCGTAAGCTTCACTATTAAGTCTTACTTTAAGATTCTTTGGGGTTTCGCCGTGTTCTATGGTTGGGTAAAGGATTTTATCTGGCATTTTTAATTGCATCTGACCTGCTCGGTTTTCAATCAATTCCATTTCAAAATCGGTGTTGTTTACCTTGATTTTGGTGCCGTTTATTTCAACACTGTATTCTTTGTTGTTAACCTTTACTTGATACATAATGCTCACTTAAAATCTGGGCAAAAGTAAGCCCAAGCAAATCAATACACTTAATAGATTTTAAGAGTTTTGCGTCATTAAATGGGGAGTTACACACTGTGTGTTATGTTTAAACGTTTGTAATTTTACCATTGTGTTTAAAATCAAATATTTTCTTCTTTCGGCCATCTTATTTTTAGGTATAGGCTTAAAAGCATCTCATATAATGGGAGGTAACATAGTATTTGAACATTTGCAAGGCCAAAATTACTTGGTGGGTATAAAGGTGTTTGTAGACTGTTACCGAGGTAATCCTGGTGCATTTTACGAAAGTGATATGGTTATAGGTATGCATTCTCAATCGGCAGATACTTTGGCTATTGCTTTGCCTTTAAACCTACAACCTGGCTTTGATCAAAAAGTGCAAATTACAAGGCAAGAGTGCGCCGATCCGGTAGATTTTTGTATGTACGTAGCTTATTACTGCGATACCTTTATGTTTGACGAAGCAATTTTTAACGATCCAAAAGGCTACTATATAAGTTGGGAACGTTGTTGCCGAAATGCAGTAGTGCTAAATGTGCGAGACCCTGATGAGATAGGTACCGCTTTTTATGCAGAAGTACCGCCTTTTTCAATAAAAAATTCGAGTCCGATTTTTACCAAAACGCCAATTAGCTTATTATGCTTAAACAGTTTTTTTAAGTACAACTTTGGGATAAAAGACCCCGACGGCGATTCGCTGAGTATGAGTTTGGTAACCCCATTAAGAGGCCGTACCAGCGAAGGTGACGATAATTCGATTGGCAGCGCCTCGTACCCCTTACTTGAACCAAAGCCTTATGCCGAGGTAACTTGGGATGATGGCTTTGACATAAACAATATCATGCAAGGCAATCCTGATTTAAGCATTGACCCCTTTACAGGAATAGCCACAGTAAAACCAAAACGACAAGGAGACTACGCATTTGCCGTAAAGGTTGAAGAGTTTAGAAATGGAGTTAAGATTGGTGAAGTAATTAGAGAAATGCAGTACAAGGTTTCTACCTGTGCATCAAATAAACCACCTAAGCCTGACCAAAATTATAATGACTCAGTTTTTAGTATTTACCCAGGCGAAACCTTAACCTTAAATTGGCAGTATGAAGATGAGTCGGGTGATTCAATTTATATGAGCTCGGCAAGTACTTTATACAATGACCCTGATATTGCCGAGCCATTTGCAAGCTTTTTGGCAACTAACGGAGAAGGCAGAGCTAAGGCTACTTTTATTTGGAAACCAAATTGCGAGCATATTAGCAGTGAGTTGTATGAAGTAACAATTGATGCAA
>JBMYOR010000457.1:0-3221 GCA_049599535.1 Bacteroidia bacterium
TACTAACTTTTCACCAAAACAACCATGGCTTGACCTAAAAGGGTTTCTAATAGGAAAAGAAATTTATTTTTCGAATATTGAAAAGAAGCTAATTCTTAATATGTAAGATGACAGGGGACTTGAAATTGTTTCGGCTAATAAAGAAGCCATACTGCCGATTAATAAAAAGTAAAACAGCTGGATACTCAACTACGATAAAGAGCAAATTGACAAACAGTTTGAATTAAAAAATACCCCAAAATAGTAGGCATATTTAATCAGTGGTTTTAAGGCTTTACTCAAGTCAGTTTTTAAACTGATTTTACCGTTGTTATAAAAAAAAGCTGCTCTGAAAACCGGTGTAAACCATTCCCCAAAAGCTTTATTTATTAAGTAGAGAGCCATTTCATTTACCCTAGTTTAATGGCAAGTTAAATTAAGAGTTAGTTACAACTGTTTAAGGTATTTTAACATTTTAGCGATCAATTACGGCTGAGCGGTAAAAATGATTTTTAAATGGTAAGTAATTAGTAATCATGAGTTAAGCACTGTTATTAGTGCGTGGCTATTTGCTGTAACTGTTCATTTTTGAATCATCAAAACCAATAAATCATGATAACAACCAACCAAATCAAAACCACCCTTTCGGCATTATGCCTTGCCTTGTTTTTTTCATTTTCAAATTCAGCTGTGGCCAGCGATTTAAACGATAAAGCATTGGCCAACAGCGCAATGGGTATGGAGTATAAAATGTCTCCTAATAGCCCAATAGGCATACAACTTACCAATGTATACAACCAAGGAGTTGCTCAACTTTTGGGATTAAAGAAAAAAGATGTTTTGGTAGGAATAGGAAATCAACCTATTACTTTAAACAATTTAACCCAGGTTTTAAAATCACAAACATCAGGCGAAAACATTAAGTTAAGAGTTGAAAGAAACAACCAAATGGTAATACTTGATGCTACAATGCCTGCCATTTTTAAAAGGTCAGATTCTCCGGCATTTTTAGGTATTGAAACCGGAAAAAGCGGAAAAGAGAATGTACTAGGTGTTGAAGTAATGTCAGTATTAAAAGGATCAACCGCAAAAGAAGCCGGAATAAAAAAGGGAGATTTAATAATTGGTTTAGACAACGACCCTGTAGTGGCCAATAATTTGAGTGAAATAATTAAGAGCCACCATGCAGGCGATATAGTAACCGTACGAATACAAAGGGGCGGCAATAACCTTTTGATTAAAACTGTGCTGAGTAAAAAAAGCATTGATACAAATGGGTCAACCAAAGTATTTACACAATTGTAGAAACACATCTCATAATGCCTTATAACTAAAAGGGAGCCGTAATGGCTCCCTTTTTTGGTTTAGTGTAAACAGTAATCAGTATTTAACTTTGCAACATGGCCAAGAATAAATCCAAAAAAGTAAAGTCAAAAGACTTATCTGATCTAGGCGGTTTGGTTTTTTCAACCGATCCTGGGTTTCAACCAGAATCAAATGATTTTGAAGATGAAGAAGTTGAACCCGGAGATATGTTGCTTTACGTATCGAGAGATAAAAAAGGTCGCGGCGGTAAAATAGCTACATTGGTTGAAGGCTTTGAAGGTTCAGAAAATGCGCTTAATGATTTGTGCAAGTTTTTAAAACAAAAATGTGGTGTAGGTGGATCGGCTAAGGATTGGGAAATAATAATTCAAGGTGATAAAAAAGACAAAGTAGCCCAACTTTTAAAAGATAAAGGCTACAAGGTAAAGCTAAAAGGAGGGTGATATTAAGATTAAAGAATAAGCTTTTGGGCACACAATAGTGGCTAAAATCCTACACTAATTCAAAATTACAGGTGGTTAAAATGCGGCTCATTAATTAAGCTTACAATTATAGTAATTGGTATAAGTTGTTAATAGTTGAGCTGTAATGCGGCAATCAAGTAATTAAAAAAGCATTAATTCGCTTTTGAAAACAAACTATTAACTTGAGCAAATTAAAAGCACTAGCTTCTCAAACCATGGTATATGGTGTTAGTACCATATTAGGTAGGTTGCTCAACTTTGCTCTAATCCCCATTTTTACCCATTTGCTTGATGCTCCTAAAGACATGGGCTACGTAAACTCACTTTTTGGTTATGTAGCACTGCTCTACGTTTTGTGCACCATGGGTATGGAAACCACCTTCTTTTTCTACGCCAATAAAACCAATGAAAAAAAGGCTTTCAACAATGCGATAACCATAATTTTAGGTGCGTCGAGCATCATTTTTCTATTGGTTTTTTTAGGTGCTGGAGCAATTGATGAGTTTCAGCAAACCGGTAACCCCTGGTATTACCGAATTATCGCGGCTATTTTGTTGTTTGATGCATTGGCGGTATTGCCATTTGCTCGAATGAGAAATCAATCAAAAGCCAAACGCTTTGCCCTGCTCAAGGTAATTAACATTGTAGTTAATGTTAGTTTCAATTTAATTTTCTTTTACGGGTATACACATATCAATGCAAACTCAGCTTTGGCTGTAGTTTTTAATCCAAACCAAAAGGTATTATACATTTTTATATCAACCCTTATTGCAAGTTTTACCACGCTGGCCTTGGTGGCAAAAGAGTACAAGGGCGTAAAACTTGAGCGAGACGGAAAAGCACTAAACGATTTATTGCGGTATGCTTGGCCGCTTATTGTGGTTGGCTTAGCCGCTTGGGTTAACGAAAACATGGATAAAAGTATAATGGAAAAATTACTGCCCGGAACCACCGATGAAGGTTATTCGCAAACAGGGATTTATGGGGCAGTTTACAAGTTGAGCATTGCTATGGCTTTGGTGGTGCAGGCATTTAAGTTTGCCGCAGAGCCTTTCTTTTTTGGAATTCAAAAAGACAAAGACGCCAAAGAAACCTATGCCCTTGTGTTAAAATGGTTTGTAATTGCCGAGTGTTTGGTTTTTTTAGGCGTGGCCTTAAATCTTGAACTCATCTTACATATTTTAGATGAACGCTATAGAATAGGCAAACCCGTGGTACCAATTGTGCTCTTAGGTCAGTTGTTTTTAGGTGTTTATTACAACCTTTCAATATGGTATAAACTTACCGAGCAAACTATTTGGGGTCTTTATATGAGCCTGGCGGGGGCTGCTGTTACCATTGTGCTGCTTTTTAGTTTGGTGCCCAATATTGGTTACATAGGCGCAGCATGGGCTACACTAGCAAGTTTTTTTACCATGATGATGATATCATTTGTGGTTGGTAAAAGAGAGT
>JBMYOR010000458.1:0-3216 GCA_049599535.1 Bacteroidia bacterium
CAAAATTGGGTTTTGGGTTTTCTCAAGATCTGCTTCATGCACTTAATGGTATTCAACCTAAGCTAAAACTTGAATTGTTTAATCAATTAAATTCAATTACGGGTGTAAACCATAGCTGGACTCCATTAGTAAAACAATGGAACATACCTACGGGTGAAAGCAGATATGATCATATTGCAACTTATTTTGCTAGTCTTTTTGGAGCAAGCAATAAGGGCGAAAGACTGAATTGTGGTCATATAATACCATACAATACTTTTCCGCTTGAAAGGTATAATGGTTGCCCATATTGCGGTACGCCGTTTGCGCAGCATGAGCTTAATTTTGATACTGTTCATAAACTAAAAATATTAGAATTATGGACCGAAAAGGAACTTGAAGCCTACTTCAATAACCTAATTGAATCTCCTTTGGCTTTGGATGCCAATCAAGTGGAAGACCTGCATATTTTGCTTGAGCATTTTGAAATCTCAAAAGACCTAAAGGTTGGAATTAAAGAAACGGTTGTTATTATAGCTGAAAAATTGATTTCGCTCGATAGGGCTAATGAAGTTGGAAGGTTATTTAAAACACCAACCGATATTTTGCGCTATTTATGGTACAAGCATACCGGCTACTTGCAGCTTATAGAACCAAAAGTTATAGCCAATAGAAAAAGTGCGAACTCTGCCTATCTTAATAGATTTATGGATAGTAGTGCTGAGGCAAGGCAAAAAGCTAAAAAAGAGCTAAAGCTTAAGTTTAGCAGAGTTGAGTGTAAAATGTATGCGCAATGGCTCAACGATCTAAAAATGCCAATTGAAAAACAATGTGAAAACATGCATGCCAAAAGGCAAATTTGGATTAGAGTAATAAGAGCGCTTAGGTTGGCCGAGTATAGCAAGCGCAAAGGCTTTGAGCAATTAAAGCAATTACTTGATGTTTTTTACCGAGAAGATTATACCGTTTATAATGGTAAGCTTCAGCAATACAAGCTTAAAATGGATGCTGAAAACACTTTTAGAATGCTAAAAGAGCGTCCAGGTTTGTTTGCAAGATCATTATTTTCAACCATGCTTTGGTTTGGTAAAGAGATTACACATTATCATTTCAGACAGGTAATGGATCAAGTACCAGCACGTTTGGTTTATTCACTAAATATGTATGCCGATTATTATTTTGTAAAAGATGGTAATAGAGCGGTAAAACCATTGGGCGGTACCCAAAAGCGAATTCCAACCAATGCACTTTTGGCTTTGTATAATGAGAATGACCTTAAAATCATTAGAAAAAGCATTGCCGATTTAAGTTATGAGGTAATGATTAGCCAATGGAAAATGCAAAAATCTGATAACAGGACAATGTATATTGCTCCAGAACTTGATCTAATTCCAGTGGCCATAGGTGATAGAAACGAACAAATTCAAGATGTTGGCGCTATACCACAAGGTACACGATTTAAGGTAGAAGGTAAAACGGTTCGACTGTTTATGCAGTGGGGTCAAGGTTTGCCGGCGCAGCATTTAGATATGGACTTGAGCTGTAAGGTAGCTTATGATAGTAGGGTAGAATTCTGTTCTTACTCAAGACTTTCAATTTATGGTTGTAAGCACAGTGGCGATATTCAAAGTATTCCTAATAAAGTGGGTACCGCTGAGTATATCGAAATTGACATAGACAAGCTCTCCCAAAACGGCGCTAAGTATGTTAGTTTTACTTGTAATGCTTATACCCGTGGTAGTCTATCAACCAATATGATGGTAGGTTGGATGAATAGCAATTTTCCAATGAGCATTGGTTCTAATGGTGTTGCTTATTCGCCAAGTGCGGTACAGCAATCAATTAGAATTAAGGATTCGCTTACAAAAGGTCTTGTGTTTGGTGTATTAGACATTGCCAAAAGAGAAATTGTTTGGCTCGAAGCACCATTTGGCGGTCAAATAGTTCAAAACCTTGATGCAAAAGGTATTGAAACCATGATTGCCAAGCTTGATGCTAAACTAAAACTGTCAGAAGTTTTGAAGTTGAAAGCCGAAGCTCAAAATCTTGAGTTAATAGCTGAAGCAGAAAAAGCTGATGAAATTTACGATATGCAATGGGCACAAAACATGGCCAACGTAAATAGATTATTCTTTTCTTAGCACCTAAACCTTTTTATAACTCCCTTGCCGTTTTTGTAATGGCAGGGGAGTTTGTGTTTTCAATATTAGTTCAATCAATTTTTTTAGCTTGTTGTTTGAATAAAAGTGCGAAATGAAGAACAATTCAACTCTATTGATATTTCCCGCTCGAGCCAATCCAATATCCCGAAACTTCGAGCAAAAACTCTAGACCTTAGTAAAATTCTACGTTCACATTAAACATCGACGTACCACAGAGCATCTCCTATCTTTTACGGTTGTTATTGTAAAGTGTTGTTTATTCGATGTTCCATTGTTCGATATCATCAACAGGATTCGGGAGACGTCCTTCTAGCCATTTCATGAGCGTCCCAGGTTTAAACTCCTTATCATGACTTTCTATAATCCATGATAGAAAGTCAAATGGTCCACCGTTCATGTAAGGTGGAGGAGAAACTGGGTAAAATATGGTAGGAAGGCGCTCGTCAATTGAGATGTAATTAATTACATGTCCTAGTTCTTGAATAACATTCCATGCTAGTTTGTTATCAATATCAATTGAGAATTTAACCCACCACAAGCCATCATCGTCACCAAATGCAATCGGTTTTTGTATAGAAGGAGTCCGTTCTAAATAGTCAATTAGGGTTTTAAATGCTTTTTCATTCATGGTTCTTTGATTAATGCTGTGGGTATACACTCATCAATTTTAGTTGTTCCCAAGTTATAGATTCTAGTTCATTTGATTCTCTTTGAATAGTGTCAATACCAACTTTTTCGATCCATTGATTGACAAGTTTATTTAGGTCATCAAAGTCTGGCAACTTTTCAAATTCAGTTTTATCCTTTGTGTAAATGCCTATTACAGGATATTCAGTTCCGTGTGGATTTTTTAGAGCGATTAAATTAAATTCAAATTGTTCGTAGCTGATGTTTATTATTTCTTGAAGATTTCGCCCTACAACATTTAAACATGCAACTATCAAATCCATATCCCAAGAAAGAACTTCGTATATATTCGGCTCAAGTATTGAATACGCTCTCTCTTGGTTTTTCATAAAAGCGGGAGATGATTTTACCTCTTTTTGTTCCTTTATTCTTGAGCACTTCAATTCCC
>JBMYOR010000459.1:0-3213 GCA_049599535.1 Bacteroidia bacterium
GATGAAATTAGTACTTACAGAAGAACAAGAATTTCTAAGAGATACTGCAAAAGATTTTGCCAAAGAGAGAACACCTGTTACTCATTTTAGAGCTCTTAGAGATAATAAAGATAAAAACCTTTGGGATAGGAATATTTGGCAAGAAATGGTCAATTTAGGTTGGTCTGGAATACTGGTACCTGAAGAATTTGGTGGATCAAATTTTGGTTGTCGATTTACAGAGTTATCTCCAAAATGAATGCTTTTGACTGGCATTACCGTCTCTGCACTAAGTAAAGTACCATCAATAGATTTTGCAAAAACCTTGTAGAATTCGCTTTCAGGCAAATGACTTACTTCACTTCTATAATCATTATAATGGTACTTGCATAAATATTCATTACCCTTATCATCTTCAATCCAAACACGGGCATGGGCAACTCCACGAGTTTCATTCCTGTTAATCTTGTGTAGTTTAAAAACCGAAAAAGTATCGCTATATACCACTCCGTTAAGCGCATATTCAGTTTTAAACTCTTCACTCAAATCAACTTCAGTAATGCAGGCATTAAGGGTCAAAAGCCCAATAAAAAGTATTAATTGGTTTTTCATAGCTTAAAATTTGAATTGATAGGTGAAAGATGGAATTATTGGAAGAAGAGTAAGAACCTTCAATTTATTGTTGTCAGGTGTAATGTTAGAGTCATAACCAAATTCAAAATTCCAAAATACCGCAAATGGGTTCATTCTGTTATACGTATTGTAAAATCCTAGTTGCCATGTTCTTTTGCCCCATTTTTTCTTTTTGTGCCAATTAAACCCAAGGTCTAAACGATGATAAGATGGAACTCTGTAATTGTTTCTTGCAGTAAATTCAATGGTTTCATAATTCTGGTTATAGCCCCAATTCAAATAGTTGGGAGAAAATGAGCTTCCATGCGATAGTGAAAAAGCATAGCCTGTGCCGTAAACCCAGTTAAGTCCAATATCAAATTTTTCAGATTTTTGATAATGAAGTGTTATTCCAATGTCATGCCTTCTATCATATCTGTAAGGAAATTGTTCGCCATTATTCAAATCGTCAAATTGCCTATTCGTAAATGATAAAGTGTATCCTATCCAACCGGTAAACTTTCCTTTACTCTTTTGAAGCAAAAATTCAATTCCATAAGCATTTCCATTACCTATGGCAATAGTTTCTTCCCAGTCATCGCCAATTCCCAAAAAGAGCTCAGCTTCAGCATATTCAATAACATTACTCATGGTTTTGTAATAGCCTTCAAGTGTTAAGCTCATATTTTTTGGTAATGTAGCAGCATAACCAAACGCCAATTGATGGGAAATTTCTGAAGGGGCATTTTTAGTAGCAGGTACCCAAAGGTCAGTTGGTAAACCAATTGATGGGTTGGTGAGTAAATGCAGGTTTTGCTGCATCATGGCATAGCTAACTTTTAAAGAACTCCAATCATTCAAATGCATTAAACCCATTACTCGGGGTTGAAGGCTTCCTGATAAATAATCATTTTGTCTAAAAACATTTAAATGTGCTCCCAAATTCACTTTAAAGCGATAGCCAAATTCTTTCTCAAATTCTATGTATGATTGAATTTGTTGCGAATACCTTGTATTTCCCTTAAAAAGTGTGTCAATTTCATCTTCTCTTAAAACTTCGTTCAATTCATAAATACTTGCTGCCGGCTGAAACATTTGAAAGTTCATAATCCCGCCATACCGAAGGTTTGCCGAGTGTGAAATCTTTTTTTGAAATTCAGTTTTAGCCGCAATGTCATTAATGTATGTTCGGTACGCCAAATTTATACTTGATGCGCTTTCATATTCCTGTCCTAAACTATCCCTCACATAGTAATAATCTTCAAGAGAATATTTAGTCAAAAACCTGTACCGGTTGTAATAAACTGAAGTTGTATTCACCAAATGGTCATTTACTTTGGTTTTAAGCACGGTCTGGGCAAGCGCTGTTCCCCAACTTACTCCTGCATTATAATCGTCAACTCCTTTATTATATGACTGATTATAATCGTTAAAACCATCCCATTCTCGTTTGTAGTCTATATAGAATTTATCCCTAACCAAAAAGCCATTAAAAGTGAGGGTTTGCTTGTCATTTAACTTATGATCAAGGCGCACATTAATATCATTAAAAAAGTAGCCAACCGTTATATCTTCATAGTCTTGCGCTGCGGTGTAGGCGCTTATGAAAGGTTTAATCATAAGGTCGTAATAAGATCTTCTGCCAGAAACCGATAGACTCGTTTTACCTTTTTGCAATGGACCATTGGCGCTCATTCTTGCACTCATAATGCCTACTGAGCCTTCGCCTTCCCACTTTTGCATATTGCCTTGTTTGGTGGTGATGTCTAAAACAGAGCTTAACCTACCGCCATAGCGGGCAGGGAACCCACCTTTTATCAGCTCTGCGCTTTCAATGGCACCTGGATTAAAAACTGAGAAAATACCTAACATGTGGCTTACGTTGTACAGTGGCACACCATCAAGTAAGATCAAATTTTGGTCGGGGCCGCCACCGCGCACATACATTCCCGTAAGACCTTCGGTGCCGCCTTGCACACCGGGTAGCATTTGTATGGTTTTAATTAAATCTTGCTCCCCAAGTAAAACAGGTTGTGTTTTTATTTTATCAATTTGAATGTTGATGGTACTCGTTCTAATATCATCATGTACTTCAATGGTCTTATCTTCAACAATGTCTACTGCATTTAAGTGTTTTCCTTCACTTAGCTTAATGGTAACTCTAATGGTTTATCAACTGTTACTTGTACGGTATCGGTTAAGTAGCTTACGTGGCTTACAATTAATTGATAATTGGCTGGAGCTATTCCACTAAAGTAGAAACGGCCCGATTTGCCGCTATTGGTGGCCTTGGTAGTACCCAATATTTGAATATTGGCATTTTCAATAGCAACTCCCGTTTTCTGATCAATAACCTGACCTTTAATATCATGGCTTTGAGCAAGTGCTTGTAAATTTATTAATAGAAAAAGCGCAAGCCCTAGAGTTTGTTTATTCATAACACTTTATAATTTTTAGCTTCCTAATTAAGGCTCAACAACGAACTAAAAATTCATTTATTATTTGATTGCCTATTAATGTGGTTAAGTAGTTTGGTTAAATTGGGTTTATAGTGGGTAATTCGTGAGACCCATCCCCCGACCCCTTCCCTCAAGAAGGAAGGGGAGAAAAGTGAATAAAAAT
>JBMYOR010000460.1:0-3208 GCA_049599535.1 Bacteroidia bacterium
CGTTATTTTTAATTGATCAATAGCCTGTTGCGGTAATTGATAATCTTCTGTTTCTAACACCGCACTCAAAGGCCCTGAAATTAGAGTTAGCGGAGTTCTTAGCTCATGAGATACGTTGGCAAAGAATTTTGATTTAAGTTCATCAAGAGATTTTAACTCTTCAGCCTGTTTCTCAATAATTTCTTTGTCCTTGACGATCTCTTTCGTTCTGTTTTTTACTTCTAACTCTAGCTGTGTTTTTTGTTTTTGAAGCCTAATAGTTCTGTAGTAAATGATTAGAATTGAAAACAGAATTAGAATTGAAATAGTTAATGCAATAAACCACCACTTAAAGTAAATTGGAGAATCTACATATACTTCAAACTCTAAAGTTGAACCTATATTATTACCATTAGGTAAGTCTGCCTTCACCAAAACTTTATGAGAGCCAAATGGCAAGCCGCTAAATTCAAGCATATTACTTTTAATAGGTATCCAATTATTATCATCAAGACTGTAACTAAATTTTATCTTATCAGAGAATTCAAGACTATTGGTGGCTAAGCCAAAACTCAAGAAACGATCCTTGGGCTTTAAAGTAATGTTTTCATGAGCTCTAAATTCATTAGTAACTTGCTCTAATGTATTAGTTTCATTTTTAAAAAGCCATACGTCAGTAATAAAAAGTGAAAGCCTATTATCAGTTTTTTCAACCAATTCTTCATGCGGTTTAAAGCTCGCAATTCCGTTAACTCCGCCAAAGAATAATCGGCCATTGTTGTCTTTAAAATAAGAAGTTCGATTGAATTCATTATTGCAAATCCCATCGTTTTTAAGATATGCTCTGTGGGTTTGGTCTATTGTATTAAAACTAACTATTCCGCTTTCGGTGCTTAACCAAAGCTTATTTTGTAGCCCCTTGTATATGGCGTGAATAATATTACGGTGGTCAACTGAAAAATTAAAAGATTCAAAACTATTCTCTGATACAGAATGCCTTATTAAGCCCTTGTTGTATTCAGATAGCCAGATTTCATTTTTCACATCGTCAACTAAAATACTTCTTATATCAGAAGTAGAAAGCAGTTCGAGTACTCTGTATATAGAGTCTTTTTCAACTGAATATTTAAATACTCCATTTGTGCCGCAAAGCCAAAGTGCGTTTTGTTTTTTGTCTTTTATAATTTGATAAAAAGTAGCATCATTAAGTTCAGGGTGATCTTGTGAAGTAATTTGCCGTATTTTTCCTGTGTTTTTGTTTAGTGCAAGGAGCCCAATTCCACTTAGAATTAGCTCTTGGCCTATATCGGCCATCGACCAACATTCAAAAATTTCGGGAACTATATATTTCCTTTCAATTTCCCCACTTTGGTTAACCTTAATAATTTCATTATATGAGCTAAAATAGGCTCCATCTTCTACAGGAATAGTAGAAAGCCCGCTTATATATATCCTTTGGCTTTCGGTTGGTCTCAGTTCATTCCATAAAAATACGCCGCCATCAGAACAAAATAAATAGTCATTTTGAATTTGAGATATTCCCCTAACTCCTCTTGTAAACTTACCCGCCAGTATATTATTAAAGTTAGAAGGGCTTAATTGAATAATGCTTAAACCTTCATTAGTACATTGTAAAATGGTATTGCCTACTATTCTATCCTTTTGGCTTGCTGATTTTACTTTATTTCCGGCATTATAAAGTATTCTACCATTTGGGTCAGTTAAAACGCAAGTATTATCGTATGAATACCAATAAGCTCCAGATTCTAGGTGTATGCTGTAGAAGTTTGAAACCCAGTACACTTTTTTGTTTATTTGGCTTAACCAAGTCTCGGTAAAGTCTAAGGGAATTAGGCTATCATTTTTTATTGTGTAAAGTGAATCTCCTGAATAAAACCAAATACCATTCTTTTCTGATCCAACTCCGCAGATAAATCGCCCTTTGAAGTCATAAAATTTACTAGACCAAACTGTCTGTTTTATTTCTCCTGACTCGCTTACACTAAGTATGACATTTCGTTTATCGTCGTAAAGCCAAAAGGAGTTTGAATACTTTAAATATCCAACAACCTCATATTGAACCGGATCAAAAGGAAGCCTTGTGAGTTCTGATGTTTTCGTTTTGATGTACCAATGGTTTCTATGATCTATCTCAACCAAAAAGGCCATTCCTTCAGGAGTAAAAAATACATCTTTAATACTCTCAATTGCGAATTCTGATATTCCGGTCCATTCATTAAAATCAATAACCACCTCTTCTTCGGTATGAAAAAGCGTTAAGGTTTCAAATTCAGGAGCACTTTCTTTAAAATGAATGCACCACATTACAGGTCCATCAGCAAAAAGGTAATCTACATACTCTTTTTTAATCCCATTATTTAGGCCATAGCTTTTAAAATTTCGACCATCAAATCGGTTAAGACCATTTCTAGTTGCTACCCAAATAAGTCCTCTTTCATCAAGCTCAACATCTCTGGTGTCGTGATGAGATAAACCATCTTCAACACCAAAATTTCTTACGTTGCCTAAATATTCTTGTCCAAATGACATATTTGAACAGATAATGGTAAGCACGGAAATTATTAAAAAGCTTAACTTGTTTGGCCTTCTCATCTGTTGATATTTCAAACATAAGTTAAAGGGCAATAAAAAACCGCTTCTAGGAAAAGAAGCGGTTCTTACACAGAAAAATTGGTCAAATTTAGTTTCTAATGAATAGCACTGCCTGACCCTAAGAAGTCTTTAAAACATACGTTCCTTTAGATGTACCACCCAAAAATATTGCCAAAGTATTTTTTACAGATCTAAGCAAATCTCCATCCAGAGTTAGGACTTCATAGTCATATGCTTTGTCTGCATTAATTACGGTGCCACTAACCGGATTTG
This sequence comes from Bacteroidia bacterium, assembly GCA_049599535.1. Taxonomy (GTDB): domain Bacteria; phylum Bacteroidota; class Bacteroidia; order CAILMK01; family JACPUW01; genus JACPUW01. Next base: position 2,866 of record JBMYOR010000460.1, read on the forward strand.
GAAATACCTTAATTGAGTTTATTTCTACAACCATAGTTTTATTGTACTCTGATTAATGATACCATAAAGAATCCGTTAGTCTTTTTAGAAAGTCATTGTCGTTCATTACAAAATATGGTAGTTTAGAACAAAACTTCATTAGACTTTAATTTCTCAATAACAGAGTTGAATTTCCTGAAGAGTTAGAAATTATATAACTACCTGGGCTAAGTTTAGAAATGTCTATATGACCCACATTTTTATAAGTAGATAAAAGTTCGCCACTTGTACTTGAAAGAGTATAGTCATCAACCTGAGATAAATATATAGTATTTGAAAGAGCTGGGTTCGGGCAAATGGTAAA
>JBMYOR010000461.1:0-3202 GCA_049599535.1 Bacteroidia bacterium
AAAGCAGCTAACTCTGGTTTATAACGAAATTGAGAGGCAAAAGCATTTAGTTGAAGCCACCCTTACTGAAAAAGAAGCACTGTTAAAAGAAATTCACCACAGAGTAAAAAACAATTTGCAAGTAATATCAAGCTTGTTTGAACTACAATCTTTGCGAACAGATAATAGGGAAATCAAAAAGGCTATTACCGAAGGCCAAAACAGGGTTAAATCTATGGCATTAATTCATCAAAAACTGTATCAAACCGATGAGCTAAAAGAGCTGCCTTTTACTGGTTATATAAAAGATTTGGTAAAAACACTTATACAATCTTATGGCAAAACAGAGAAAGATATTAAGGTTGAAATTACTAGTGATCCAATACGGTTTAATCTTGATATAGCTATTCCAATGGGTTTAATTACCAACGAGCTTGTTTCTAATAGTCTTAAGTATGCTTTTGTTGAAAATATAAATCCTTGCATAACCATTGTTTTAAGAGAGCTATCAGACCATAATTATCTTTTTAAAATTAGTGATAACGGCATAGGCTTGCCCAAAGATTTTGACATTGATAAATTAGACTCTTTAGGCGTAAAGTTAATAAAAACACTTGCCCGTCAGATTGAAGCTGAATGGAGTTTAAGTGGTGCCGATGGAACCGTTTTTATAATGAAATTTAATAGTAAAACCCTTTAATATGAGCAATAAAGTACGCATTCTACTGGTTGAAGATGAGTTAATAATTGCCGAAAGTTTAAGTGAAATATTACAATCTTTGGGTTACCATGTTGTGGGTATTGAAGTAAAAGCCGAAGAAGCACTTAGGCGGATTGATATAGAACAACCAGACTTTGCTATTTTAGATATTCAGCTTAAAGGAGATAAAGATGGTATTTGGCTGGCCGATGAGATATCGAAAAAATATGGGTTTCCATTTATTTTTTTAACATCATATGGCGATGAAAAAACAGTAAAACAAGCCCTTAGCAAACATCCGTATGGTTATTTGTTAAAGCCTTTTGAAAAAATGGACATTTTTACGGCTATTGAGTGTGCGCTTTCAGTAGCTGATCGCTCTACAATTGCCAAGGCTACCAAAACGCAGTTTAAAGACTTTTTATTTATTAAAGATGATCATGCTTTTGTAAAAGTAAAATTTAGCGAGCTGCTCTACGTAAAAGCCAATGGTAACTATGTAGAAGTTTTTACAGACCAAAAAAGGCTTTTGATACGAACTACAATGAAAGAGATTTTACCAAAACTGCCGGCCGAAGATTTTATGCAAATACATAGGTCATATACGGTAAACTTAAATTGTATTGATAAGTTTAGCGCATCTACTGTGGTAATTGGTAAGTCTGAAATCCCAATATCTAGTCAGAACAGAGATGAATTAATGAAAAGGTTTATGACTCATTAAATTAAGTCTTCCATTATTTTTATTACTTCATCAAGATAAAAGTCTTCTTTCAACTGTTTTTCCCATCGCTCTTTCTTTTCAGTTTTAACGGTCTCTTCTTCTTCAATTTTAAATTGCTGAAGACTCCTAAACGATAAGTGTTCGCTAGGCTCAAAAAGCTCTTTAAACTCTTTGTTGTTTTCTTTTATTTTTTCACGCTCTTTAAGTTCATCATCTAAGGCTAATGATACAGTACTAATTTCTCTTTCTTTTTTAAACTCCTTATTTCGGCTTAGTACTTCATTAAACACTTTGCTTTCATTTAGGCGTTTTTGGCTGTTTTTGGTAATTTTGCTAATGTTTAACTTGCCTTTTACGGGTTTATATGTAGCAGGTTTAATCGAGTCCCAAGGTATGGCGTTATCATAGGCTTTTATACCTGTTTCCATGTAGCCGTATTCATTTGGCAAATAAATATGAGGGTGCACGCCTTTTAGCTGTGTAGAAGCACCGTTTACTCTATAAAACTGTTGTATTGTAATTTTTAAAGCACCTAATGGTCTGGTAGGTTTAGCATTTTTAGAAACATACTGGTTTAAATCTATCATGGTTTGCACGGTACCTTTACCAAAAGTGTGGCTACCTACAATTAGTGCTCTATTATAATCTTTAAGTGCACCTGCCAAAATTTCGCTTGCCGATGCGCTAAAGTTATTTACCATAACTACAAGCGGTCCATCATAAGCAATGGCGGGGTTTCTATCGCCTAATACGCGTGGTGGGCGTGCCTCGTTTTTAACTTGAACCACGGGGCCTTTTTCAAAAAAGTGACCCGCCATATCAACTGCATCTTGTAATGATCCGCCGCCATTATTTCTAAGGTCTAAAATTATTCCGTTAACATCATAGCCTTTTAGTCTCTCAATTTCGAGCCTAATATCGGCAGCACAGCGGCGTCCTTCTCCACCAAAACTTGAGTAAAAACTAGGTAGGTAAATGTAGCCAATTTTGTGTTTGCTATTCTCATTGTCAATTAAGGCCGATTTAGCATAGGTTTCTTCTTGCACCACTACATCTCGTTCAATTGTAATTTCTTTGGTTTCGCCCGTAGGTTTTTGCACAGTAAGCGTTACCTCAGTACCTTTTGGTCCTCGTATTAAACTAATGGCTTCTTTCATTGGGGCATCAACAATATCTACAGCTTCTTCGCCTGTTTGCGCCACTTTTACAATTAAATCATTTTCTTTAAGGTCGCCTTGTCTCCAACTAGCACTACCGGGCACTATTGAAACTACCTTAATGTACTCGTTTTCTTTCATTAGCTGCGCTCCAATACCTTCAAGTCGCCCTGTCATTCTCATGTCAAAATTTTCTTTTTCTTGAGGCGGAAAATATTGTGTATGTGGCCCAAAAGCAGAGTTAAGGCTATTTATAAAATACGAAAACTGGTCTTCGTCATCAATCTCTTTTCGTCTTTCAAATCTGGTAGCTAGGTTTTTCTTTACTTGTTCTCGGCTTTTAATCTCAAGGTCGGTAAAGGCTTCTTCGGTAAAACTTTCATCGCGCTCTTTGGCTTTTTCAGCATCCTTTTTTTGCTTTTGAACCTTATTGGCCAACCTGTTTAAGGTCAGGTATTTTAAATAGTTTCTCCAGTATTGTTTCTTCTCTTTTTCTGAGTTAAAATACCCCCTATTTTCAGGGTCTGTTTCAAAGTTTTCTTTTTCTCTACCTTCAATAGAATTTACAGGTTGGATGCTTACTACACCCCCAATGTTTTCAGAAATTACGCTTCTATTTTTGAGAATTTTAGTTGTCTCATT
>JBMYOR010000462.1:0-3196 GCA_049599535.1 Bacteroidia bacterium
TTAAGTTTTTCAGGTTTTGTGTTTTAAATAGTTGATAATCAGTGTTGTATTATTAGTGGGGTAGACTTTTTTGCAGATGATAATTGTGTTTTTTTGCAGATTGTAGATAGTAGCAAACAACTCTCACAAGGTGTAATTTTGTACATATTTTACTGCCATGGAGTATACGCCTATAAGTTTTGAAAATACTGAAGTAGCATATTCAGTAAAATCGACAAGTGAATTAAAACTCGCTAAGTTGCTTTTCTCAGTTTTGCAAAGTCCCGGACTGTCATCAATGGGCAGGCATTTGTTAAAATTTGGTGTAAATGCTAGGCTTCCAATTAATGGATTAGTAAAGGCAACGCTTTACAAACACTTTATTGGTGGCGAAAGCAATGAGAAAACTATTCCGCTCATGCAAAAAATGGCCAAGTATAATGTGGCATCAATTTTAGATTACAGCCTTGAGGGTATTGATAATGAAGCGGAATATGATAAAGCGGTTGATGAGTTTTTATCTAATGTTAAAGTCTCGGCAGAGCATTCAGAAATTCCATATTCGGTTTTTAAGCCATCGGCCATTGCGCACCACAGCATTATGGAAAAAGTGTCGTCTAATGTAAGTTTAAATGCAACTGAGCAAGCCGAGTTTGATCGTGTAAGAAATCGTTTTCATACAATTTTTAAAAAGGCAAATGAGCTAGGGGTAAGGGTAATGGTAGATGCCGAAGAGAGTTGGATTCAGCCTGCAATTGATAAGCTTACCGATGAAATGATGGATCATTATAATAAGGAAAAGGTAATTGCACTAAACACATTTCAGCTTTACCGAAAAGATAGATATGATTACCTTGTAAAAAGCTACGAACGCTGTAAAATAAATGGCACAAAAATGGGAGCTAAGTTGGTACGCGGGGCCTACATGGAAAAAGAACGTGAGCGCGCTGCCGAAAAAGGCTATCCTTCGCCTATTAATAATACCAAAGCTGATACTGATGTAATGTATAATGATGCCATGCTTTATTGTTTAGAACATTTAAATGATGGTGAAGTATTTATTGGTACGCACAATGAGCAGTCGGTGGCATTGGCAGTTGAGTTTATGCAAAAAAATGGTGTAAAAGCAAACGACAACCGAGTGTGGTTCTCACAGCTTTATGGCATGTGCGATTATTTAAGTTTTAATTTAGGCGCACACGATTATAATGTAGCCAAGTACATACCATACGGGCCTATTAAAGCCGTAATACCGTATTTGGTGCGCAGAGCTGACGAAAACTCAAGTGTGGCAGGCCAAGCCGTTAAGGAGCTAAGATTAATAAATACTGAATTAAAAAGAAGGGGCTAAGTGGGAGCAAGCAAAAATGCATTAATGCGCTACAGATTAATTGATGAAGCGCTTACAAAAAAAAATAATCCATACCCATCGTTAAGTACAATATTAGATTACGTTAACGAACATTTATCTGGACTTTTTGATGATGTGGCCGTATCAAAACGCACCATTCAAAAAGATATACATGATATGCGTTTGAGCGAAAGCCTTGGTTTTTTTGCTCCAATTGAATATCATTTAGCAAATAAAGGATATTATTACGATGATGATGATTTCTCAATTAATAGGCTGCCTTTAAAAAATGAAGAAAAGCAGGTAATTGAGCTTGTAGCCAATATGCTTTCGCGCTATGAAAACATTCCTATTTTTAGCAATTTTAAGCACATTACACAAAAAATATTTGATGCATTAAATGTGCATAGCGGTATCGAAAATGATGAGCTATTACCTGAATCAATTCAATTTGACACTTACCATGAAAGTAAAGGGAACGAATGGTTGGCTCAAATTAGTGAAGGAATTAGAAAATATAGAAAAGTAAACATAGCGTATCAGCCTTTTGGAGATTCAAAACAATATAAAAGAACCATACATCCTTATATTTTAAAAGAGTTTAAGGGTAGGTGGTATTTGATTGGTTTAAGTGAGTCGTCAAATGAAATGAGAACTTATGCTCTTGATAGAATTACTAAAATTGAGGTGCTTGATGAAAATTTTCCTTTAGACGAAAATTTTAATCGTAAAAAATATTTTGAGCACAGCTTTGGTATCTACAATTTAAATTATGGCGAGCCACTTAAAGTGCTACTTGAGTTTAATTTGGGGCAAGGGTACTATATATTAAGTAGGCCAATACACTCAACACAAAAGCTTGTGAGCCAGAGTAGTAGTTCAATTGTAGTAAGCCTAAAACTTTATGTAAGCGAAGATTTTATTATGGAGCTATTATCATTTGGTGATAAGGTAAGGGTACTGGAGCCACAAAGCCTAGTTAATGAGATTCAGGCCAGAATATTAAAGGCTGCCCAATTGTATTCATAAGATATTGTAACATTTAAGCAACCAAGTGCAACCAATAACTGTCTAATATCATTATAGCCCAATACGCACTACAACCAACATGTTTAATACCCTTGAAGCCAACCAAATTTTAGATTTAAATCAGCACAACGATTATGTGCTTATAGACCTAAGAAGTACCAAAGAATTTCAGAACGATGGCGTAGCAGGTAGTATTCACTTGCCATACGCATCTCTGCCCCAAAACTTAAATCGCCTACCTAGTAATAAAAAAGTAGTTTTTATGTGTAATGATGGTAACATGGCCGGTGCAGCCAGAAACTTTGTAAAAGGCTATGCGCGTTTGCACAATGTATTTGCTCTTGAGAAAGGGGTGGCGGCTTTACATAAAACACTTGAGCTGCAAAAGGCGGGTTAGTTACTTTACTTAAGCAGATCGAGTCAATAATAAGTGCCTTTAACTATTAGGGTATGTTTAAAATTTGATAATCCTAAGCATTAGTTGCCTTTTGTAGTTTGGTTCAATTCTTCTCTTATAATCACATTTTTCTCCATTTACAAGCTTTAGCTTTCATCATTGGTGGGTTTAATATGCGGGCAGTGATATAAATAGGTGTTTATTCTGATTAGTGATGGCTCATGAATTATTTGCCTGCTATAGCTGTAAAAAAATGTGAATAAATGAGTATTCGTACATACAAGCGATCAAGCAAAATGGTTTGAATGATAAATTCTAATTTAAATGTGTTAAAGGTCAACAAGTCATTGCTTTGGGTGTTTGTAGTATTGCAAACACAAACGTGACACGTAATGATTCTGGTAATTTCACCGGCCAAAACGCTCGATTTTGAGTCAGAT
>JBMYOR010000463.1:0-3189 GCA_049599535.1 Bacteroidia bacterium
AAAAACCGCCGTCTTCGTCTATGTTTTTTCCTAAAAACCATAAAGCCGGCCAAGTGCCGGGGCCTTCGGGTAATTTAGCTTTTACATCTACTCGTCCATAAGTAAAAGCAAATTTTGAATTTAGCCTTGCCGATGTATAGTCCTTTGTAACGCCTTGATCTGTAAAGTTTTCTCTTTTAGCCACTAAATGTAAATAGCCATCTTTTTGGTAGCTGTTTTCTATGCGGTTAGTATAGTGCTGCAACTCGCCATTATACCAGCTATTTCCTTCAGGTAGCTGCGTTTGGTGATGCCATTTTTCATTATCAATTGCTCCTTCGCCTCCAAATTCATCACTCCATACAAGATAAGTATATCCTTGGTGGTCGGGGTCTTTGTCAGAGCCCACGGTAGATTTATATTCAAACTCATCAATAAATGCAATTACCTTATCGTTGTTGTTTTCGCCATTTACTTGCAACACAACGCGGTTTAGGTCATTTCTATCTTTTGGATCAGGTGAACCCGCATCTAAGTTTATAAATTCATCATTCTCAAAATCGAATTCGATCTTTTGCCATTTATCAAGCTCAACTGTTTTAATTATTTCAGTTTGAGTGGTCCAAGGTTCAGTTAGGGTCCCGTTTTGAAGTTTTAGCGAGATTTGATTGTTTTGGCTTCCAGTTAAACTATTAGATTCAATATAAATAAGAAGTGAAAAACCGGGCTCTTTTTTAAGGTCAAAGGTGTTAGATAAATTGAAACCAATATTAGCGTATAAACCACCATTATCGTTGTATTGCAAAACAGTTTCAGATGTATTAATGCCTATTTTATAAGGGTTAACATGTTCAGTATCAATGCTACAGTCATCGCCATACCAGGTAGAAATTGTGCCCTTGCCTTCAAAGTCATCTTTAACATCTACTTCTTGACCAAAAAGAGAAATTGAGCTAAAGAGTAGCACAAAGGTTGAAAATAAGAGAGAGCAGTAACGGTACATATTTTGGAATATAATTGGATTAATTGTAGCGAATGTAATGCACTTATAGTTGAAAATACTATTTCATTTAAATGAGCCCTTTTCAATCACCTGCCACGTTGGTTTTTTTATGCAAAGATGACCTAGGTAAGTTTTTGATGCTTAGGTTAAAGATAATTTCGTGTGATAAATTATACTACAGCATTTTGATAGTAGATACCTATGTTTCTGATGCCCTATCTAAGGTTAGAAAAAATATTGATGAAGTTGATTTGCAACTCATGGAATTACTTTTAAAAAGATTTGCTTTGGCTAAAAAAGCAGCGGGCGAAAAGCCAAGCGAAGATTCGGTTTATGATCCATTACGAGAAAAACAAATTGTAAATAGCGCAATTGAGTACTTCAAAAAAAACGACTTAGGTATTGAAACAACCTTTGTTAAAACCGTTTTTGAAAACATTTTAGCTGAGTCGAGAAAACAAGTGGAGCAAGAATTCATAAGATTAAAAGGGGCAAAACAATGAATAAGGCAGTAGAAATAATGGCGCCGGTGGGCTCTCCTGAATCATTAAGTGCGGCAATAAATGCAGGTTGTAATTCTGTGTATTTCGGCATTGAGCAATTGAATATGCGGGCTCGCTCTTCAACCAACTTTACGCTTGATGATTTAGCCGATATTGTTGCAAAATGTAAGGCTAATGACGTAAAAACATACTTGACCCTTAACACGGTGCTATACGATCATGACATGAATTTGATGCGCACCATAATTGACAGAGCAAAGCAAGAAGGTATTTCGGCAGTAATTGCGAGCGACCATGCGGCAATGGCTTATGCCCACAAAATTGGCATTCCGGTGCATGTGAGCACGCAAGCCAATGTGAGCAATGTTGAAACGGTAGAGTTTTACAGCATGTTTGCCGATGTAATTGTGATGGCTCGTGAACTTACGCTGCAGCAAGTAAAACGCATTAGTCAAGAGATTGAGAGAAGACAAATCAAAGGCCCAAGCGGTAATTTGATAAGGGTTGAAATATTTGCTCATGGCGCCTTGTGCATGGCCGTTTCGGGCAAATGTTATTTGAGCTTGCATTCGCATAATGCATCGGCCAATCGTGGGGCTTGCATTCAAAATTGCCGCAGAACTTATATGGTTACTGATAAAGACGAAGGCATTGAGTTTGAGATTGACAATGAGTACATCATGAGCCCAAAAGACCTCTGTACCATTGGTTTCTTAGACCAAATAATAGATGCTGGGGTAGAAGTCCTAAAAATTGAAGGCCGAGGCCGATCAGCCGATTATGTGTACACCACAGTTGAATGCTATAAAGAAGCGGTTGTTGCCATAGAAAATGGCACTTACACCCAACAGAAAGTAAATAATTGGCTCACTGAGCTTTCAACGGTGTTTAATCGTGGCTTTTGGGATGGTTATTATTTGGGGCGCAAGCTTGGTGAGTGGAACGACTCTTATGGCTCAAAAGCAACTGAGAAAAAGATTTTTGTGGGCCGAGGTCAAAAGTACTTTGGTAAAATTGGCGTAGGCGAGTTTACGGTTGAGACCAATAACCTTAAGGTTGGCGATAAAATATTAATTACAGGGCCTACAACAGGCGCACTAAAACATACTGTTGATGAGATAAGAAATGATGGTGGCCAAGTGGTTGAATCAGTGGCCAAAGGCGATGTATTCTCAATGAAGATACCCGAAACGGTTAGGCCTTCGGACAAATTATACAAGTTGGTGAAGGTTTAATATTAAATAGCACTTACGTGCTATTCTGGGTTGTAACGTCACTTTGGGACTCGTGTGTGAAAGTCCTAAAGGGACGAAATACAGAGATGTGCGCATAAGACCTGACACTTCTTTTAGAGCTAAATTGCTACTAAATGACCTGTTTTCAACCTATTTTGCCAGTAGAGAAGTGTCAGGTCTTTTTGCTAAAGACAACAAATATGATAAGAATCCATTACCATAGAGCAAAATGCATAGGCTGCAACGGCTGTGTTGAAGCAAACCCAGAGCGTTGGCGAGTTTCAAGAAAAGATGGGCGAAGCACTTTGGTTGGTGGAACACAACGTAAAAATATGTTCATAGCCCTTGTGCCTTATGATGAGCTTGAAGCCAATGAACTTGCCGCTAAAAGCTGTCCGGTGAATATTATTAGGGTGGAAGAAGTTTAGTCCAATGTCCTGTAAACGTCTGACAATTATAACCAGCCCTG
>JBMYOR010000464.1:0-3188 GCA_049599535.1 Bacteroidia bacterium
AGCGATTGCAAAAAAGATATTGAAAAAGAACAGCCTGATGCCTTGATTTTAGTTGATTTCCCAGGTTTTAATTTTAGAATTGCAGCTTGGTTTTGGAATTAAAGACTTATTAGATGGAGACTATAACTACCAAAAGTTCGAAATTGCAGTTTCAGATGAAGTAAATATTGGCATATCAGTATTTAATCCAAAGCCGATAATTAATAGAGAAGATTTAGAAATATTGTACTTAGGTATTAGAAACCCGCTACGAATTGAATCTGATAATATTGATGCTAATAGTTTATCCGTAAATGCATCAATGGGGCAAATCAGAAAAATTAATGATTTGTATTATGCCAAGTTTGATAAAACAGGTGAAGTAACGATATCGGTTGAAGCCGAATTAGACGGAAGCCCCGTGCATGTAAATTCTAGAACATTTTTTGTAAAAGAATTGCCATTGCCGTACGCCACATTAAACTCAATGCGAAGTGGTGAAATATTAGAAAAAAATCTACGTTCTCAGCGAAAATTGTATATAGAATCTGATTTATATGAAACTTCAGATTTTTATAATGTAAAGCAATTTAGACTTACAAGAATATCGGGCGATAGATATGAAGTAAATCAATTGCCAAAGGCCAATAGAACCGCAAATTTTGGCCCATCGGTTTTAGAAATTGTTAGAAAAGCACAACGCGGAGATTTATTTGTTTTTGATGAAATAATAGTGCTAGGAGCAAATGGTTCAGAGTATGAATTACAGGCTCTTGCTTTTAAAGTGATATAGTGAGAAAAATTGTTAGAAAATATTGCATTTTACTGGGTTTGCTTTTATTGGCAAACTGGGGTAGCGCTCAGCGTAAAATGCCTGTAGTAGTATTAAATGATACCACTTTGGCATCAGGAACCTATGTGGCTGATAATAATATACTTATTTCAAAAAATGCTACACTAATGTTAGGCGCAGGTTCTAAAATTGTACTAGGCCCTAATGTGGTTATGAGAATTGAAGGCGGATTAAAAATGTCAGGTTCAGAAATGGTTTTTGCTGAAATCACTAGCGCCGATAATGAAAATAAAGCTTTAGGCTTGGTAGTTTCTGAAATATCGAGTAAAAGTATTGAACTAAATAAGGTTAGGATTACAAACTTAGAAATGCCACTTGAGTTTGATGCAGAATGGTATAGGCCATTGGTTAAGATTAATAAATGTGAGTTTAAGGAGAATGAGTCATATATACCGGGTGTATTTGTAAGGGTGCCAGATAACATTGAAGTAGCTGAAGATTGTAATTTTTATTTTACCAATAATAGTTACATTGATAATACGGGGGGAATTTATTTTGAGAATATTGATCAACTGAATTTTAAAATTAATTTTACTAACAATTTTATTTTTGGTAATAAATCTTATGGAGCAGGTTTTGAAGGAATGCTAACATCACCTTTGTTTTTCAGGTGCGATAGCGATAATGAACTTGAAAATTTTGAAATGAGTCAGAATTTATTAATGAATAACTTCATTTTTGATTCAGAGTTTGATACCGTAATTAAAGAAGTTAATTTAGGTTCGGCCGGTAATGCATCTCGTGTTGCCTTAACACAAAATTATTTTGGCAAAGGCTCAATTGATCAAAAAACTAAAAAAATCGATCATTTCTCAAATAATGGTGATGCACCCTTTATACAAATTGCACCTGACCTTAAAAAGGTGCCCGAAGCAATGCCACCATTTGTTGGTGATGTAGTTTTTAATGGCAAAGCTATTGGCAACAAACCTAAATTTATAATTGAGCCTACGTCAAGTTTCGAAATGCAATTTAGTTTTAACGAAGAAGTAGACATAGCCAACTCTGAACCCCAATTGCTTTATGTAGGCTTAGATTCGACCACTGAAGAAGAAGTAAAAGGCCAATTAGAAGCGAAAATAGAATGGGTTAATGGCAAAACGGCAATTGTAAAAAGTGCCGATGCTGCACTTGGTAAACTCAAATTGCTTTTTATAACTTTTAGAGGTGTTGTGGCAAAATCACAGTTTAGTGTTCCTACGTTTACGCTAGGAGAAAATGGTTATAGAAAATACATGGCAGTTAATTACGCCGATGGCATTAAAAACTTAAAAAGGTACGAAACCAATAGGGGCAATGGCCCTGGTGGAGACCAAGGTAATGAAGCCATTGACCCAGCATTATTGGAAGAAATAATAGCCAAACAAGATAGTTTAGAAGAACTGCTCGATAAAATGAAATTATCGGAAGATAAAACCTACGAAGACATTATTGAGCAAGCTGAAAGGCAAATAATATTTGCTAAATTTTATAAAGGTTCTTTTGAAGTAGGGCCCTATATAGGAAGCTCAATTTACTTTGGAGATTTTACCGGGAATGACATTTTTGATCCATCTGATGCAAGCTTGAGTTTAGGTATTGTGGGTAAATATAACTTTAACGAAAGGCTTACAGTATCAGGTAACTTTATTTACGGAAAACTACAGGGTACTGAAACTGATGCGTTTAGAGGCAGCGGTTATCCTGATAGGGGGTTTGAGTTTACATCTCCACTTTTTGAACTTTCGAGTAGCATAGAGCTTAACCTTAATAAATTAGGGTTTGGAGACCAAGGTAGGTTCACACCTGCACTGTCGGTAGGTATTGGTTATTTTTATTTTAATCCAATGGGCTTTTCAGATTATTTATATGCCAATGGGTTTACTCGGTCAGAGAGTATGATAAGCTTATATGACTATCGTACCGCTGGTTTACCATTAGATCAAAACTACTCTAAAACGTCTCTTTGTATTCCATTTGGGGTTCATATAAAATCAATTGTAAAAAACAAGTTGCTGCTCGATTTCTCGTTTACTTGGCGAGCAACTTTTACAGATATGATAGATGATTTTGGTGAGCCAGGGGTTTATCAAGAATATGAATACTTTGAGCAGGCTTTTGCAAACGATCCTTATGTAAATGGTACATCAATAAAAAAAGCTGATGTAGCGTTTGATTATCATAATAGCCTTACGCCAGAAAATTATTATAAACCAGGTAGTAATAGGTTTGGCTCGTTTAACGACTGGTATATAATTACAGGTGTTACTATCTCATACATAAAATCAAGAGACAAAAAGTAAAGGATTTATTGCCTTATAACTAATGTTTAAATCTTTTTTATATCAATTTATAGGTTTTGTAATGATGTTGTTGT